>CAQTPN010000010.1:3177-13874 GCA_948888345.1 uncultured bacterium
TGTGGAAAAATTAATAGGTTAGAATTAAAGATGGGTTTAAAAAATTATTTTGAACGCGTATTTAAAAACTTATCAGCGTTAGAAAACAAGATGCAGACAGGTTTTAGATTTTCGCAAAGCGAGATTAATGAAATTATAAGTTCTGCAAAAACCGAGAATTTGCAATTTTTTGAAAATTTAGCCAGAATGCCCGAGCTGACGGCGTTTGATGTGAGTTATTTATTATCTTCCGTTTATCTTTCAAAAGAAAAGATTGATATTTTAAAAAAGGCTTCATCTTTATATAAAGAAGAGGAATTTAAAGCGCAAGGGCAGACTTTTTCTGATTTTGTGTTTAGAATTGGTGCCAATATTGACAATTTGAATATGGAAAATATTGAAGTATTTAAGGATTTAGTTCAATGCAAAAATGAACTTTATGATTTTTCAAAGGTATTGCAAAATCCTATAAAATATAAGCATTATAAAAAGAAAGAATTGAATTTTGCTTTTCAGAACGTATTTGTCGAATAGATAATATCAAACTCTTTTTTAGGATAAAACCAAACTAAAGCCCCTTATTTTTTATAAGGGGCTTTTTGGTAATTTTAAAATTATTTCTCATCTTTTGGTTCAGCAGGCAGTGTTTAACATATGTGCCTTGAGGGCAGGGCTAAGTTTTGCAGGTTATTTTTGTATAAAGCGGTTAAATACACTGTTGTTTATTTTGTTTTTCATAAGATTTTGAGCGGAAGAATTTGTCTTTGAAGCAAAAGATGCATTATCCGAATTTTGTGCTTCCATATTTGCGTAGAATTTATAATCTTCCAATTCTTCAAAAGCTTTCATTACACCAAGCCTGCCGGCTTGTTTTTGCATACTTGCAAATGTTGAAACAACTGTAAATGTCATTATTGCACTAAGAGCATTCCATGCAACGGGAGTTGCAATTGCGGTTATTGCTATACCTTTTGTTAGGAATACTGCCTTTAATTGACCTGTTTGAAGAGCTTTTATAAATTTATCAGGATTTTTCTTAAATTCTTCAACAGCCGTATCCATTATTTTTGAAAGTTCTTCTTTTGGCATATTCTTTAAAATTGTATTTATATTTTGATAAATTTTAAGGGCTTGCTCATCTGCTATTGATGAATTTGAAAGTGCACCGAGGGCATTCTTCAAGGCACCGTCAGGCATTGTTTCTTCCATTTGTGATAATAATTTTCGCCATTCGCCTGTTTGAAGTTTTCCTTCAATTACTGCGTTAGCCACCCCTGTTATATTATTTGATTTCAGGGCGTTATTTAATTCATCCTTTAGGCCGTCTATTTCTTTGGTAAATGAGCCGAATACAGAATTCATATTAGTTATTTTAATGTTTGGGATATCATTTTCCTTAACCAGTTTATTTAAAACATCAGATGGACTTGCGGCATTACCTATATAAGGTTCTATCATTTTTTTGACATCTAAATTGATTTTTTCTTCTCCGCTAAGGCCCATTAATTTGCTTACGGTTTCTATATAAGAATTTAAGGTTTCATTGTAAGTATCAAGGATTTTATCAAGCTCATCTTTATTTATGGGTTTCTTAAGTAAAGAATCGTCGGCAAGAGCCTTTAAAAATGCTTCAAGCTCATTATCTTTGCCTTTGGCAGATTTTAGAGCATTTTGAAGTGCTCCGGCCATCTTTTCGCTATCTTCCGTTCCTGAAAGCAGGGCGGATATTTTTGCAAACGGGGCAGATGCGCTTACATCCTGTTTTTCGACAATACCCTTAATATTTTCTGATACGCTGTCTACATATTTATTTACGGTTTTTCCTTTTAAAAACTGTGTATGTTTAGCTAAAAATCCGGTTATTGATTCAGCTGCTTTCGGCGCACCGCCTTTTGCAAGTTTTGCACCACCTATAACAAAAGGAAGCAATACGACAAGCATGCCGATATGCGGCAGCTGCGGCTGAATCATTTCGGTTATGGCTTCAATTGCTTCAGAATACTCCTGTGATTTATCATCAACACTTTCAAAGGTTGTGAATATTTTTCTTTGAAGTTCTTTTGCTTCCTGCATTTGTTTATCCGTTACTTCAACTTTTGTTAATTCATGCAATAGCTTTTTATCGTAATCCGCTTCATTTTTTCTGTAGTCTTCATATTTGTAATAATCTTTAATTACTCTTGGAAGGAAGGTGATATATTCGCCAAATTTTTTCAAAAGAGGCTTTTTATCGGCCTTAATATTGCTTACTGAATTGAAATCATTTTTTGTATAGCCTATAAAGTTTGTACTATTTTCTTCAAGTTCGCGCTTTGCTTTAAATCTTCCTGCTCTTGCAGCGGATTTTTGGAGTTTTAAACCTATGAATGAGCCGGCCATACCTGTTATCATACTTCCTGCGACCGCAATCATTCCGTTTCTTCCGAATTTAGTTGTTCCTGCAATTTTGAACATATTTTTAAATGATTCAATGGCTTCGCTCACAGCACCTTTATCAGGGCCGTTAGACATAAGTCCTTCCATTGCATTCACATAATATGAACCAAAATTCTTAACCTCGCTGATTTTGTTTGACATATTTGCAACAAAACCTTTGGCATTTGTATCTTTTGCAGGTTTTAAACTTTTATAAAGTTTTGTAAGCTCATCTTTTTTGTTTTCATCCGGTATATTTTTTATGATTTTATTAAACTGGTTTAAGGATATTTTTTCGCCAAGGCCGGTTTTTGTCATTATGGTATTTATTATGGCACCTATTCCTATACCTAAAAATGGCGTTCCGCCGATTAAAAGCCCTGCTGCTGTTTCCATATTTTCGGAATATTCTTCTGCACTATTATTTATGGTTTTTGTTATTCTTTGGATAACTTCCTGTTCTTTTTGCGCTTCTTCAATTTCTTTTTCGCTTAAATTTCTTTTAACTTTTTTATCTTCAAGGTTGTAATTCTGTTTCCATTCTTCATACTGCTTATTATCTTTTATTATGGCACCCAGTGATTTAAAGAAAGAATTGTTGTCGCTGTATTTCATTACACCTTTTTGGTCTTTATTTTTAAAAGGTGAAAAACCTGTATTCTCTTCTTTATCTGTATGAATTTTCTTTTTTGCTTCTTCAACCTGTTCATCTGTGTATTGAACAAAATATTTCGGGTCTTTCAGGTCTTCTCTTGACTGCCATCTTGCAATACGGGAACTTTTAACCTGAATTTTTGCTGCTATAATATTTGCTGCAACAAAAACTGCAGCTGAAATTCCGCTTATTAAAAGAGCGGTTTTTCCGGCTGTTTTTCCGATAGAAAAATTCTTTATACCCTTTGTATTGTTAAACTCTTTTGAAAGCTCGCCTAATCTTGAATAAAGAGGTTTAATATCTTTATCGGTTGATTTTGAAAGTATTTCCATATTCTTTTTATTGAATATGGTTGTCAGAGAGTAATTTTTTGAGTCTAGATTTTCTATATCTCTTAGTTTTCTGCCGGTAATATTTGTCATAAGGTCTACTTCAGATAATTTTATTTTATCGAGCGGACCGTTTTTGGGCTGCGTTTTGATATTATCTCTTAATTTTTCCACTATATTTTTTGTTTCAATTCCTGCATCCGAATTCATAAAGCCCTGCAAGGCTTTATCATAAGCGTTGCTTTTTGGCATTAAATAAAATTTTATTGTGCCAAACATTGTAAGTAATGATACAAGAGCAGGAAAACTTTGAGCAATAGGCATAATTGCGGTTTCTGTATTCTCTGCCACTTCTTCAGAATGGGTGTCCATAATATCTATGACATCCATTATTACTTTACCTTTATTTGCAGCCTTTTGAAGCTCGGCAGAATCAATACCGTTTTTTGCAAGTGCTTCTCTTTGTTTTTGTTTATCGGCGTCTTCTTTTTCCCACTGTCTAAAATTTTTCTGATTAGAAATAACCTGTCCTACGGCACTAAAAAATCCCATTGTTTCCTCTTGTTGTTGGTAGCATGCATTTATATATATAAAGTATCGTGATAGAAAAATTTTGCTATAATATTTTATGAAAGAAATAAAAATTTATGTGTAAAAAATTATTTGAAAGATATGACAGAAATATACTTGTGCCTGAGGTTGGAATTGAAGGACAAAAAAAACTTTTAGATGCAAAGGTACTTGTGTGCGGGGCCGGGGGATTGGGTTCAAGTGTAATTTTGAATCTTGCGGCACTTGGCATAGGACATATCGGCATTGTTGATAATGATATTGTTGAACTATCAAATTTAAACAGACAGTATATCCATAAACTTTCAAGCTTAGGGCAGGATAAGGTGAATTCCGCAAAAAATTGGATAGAGGAATTTAATAAAGATATTAAAATTCAGACTTTCAATGTGTGCCTTGATGAAGCAAATTATAAAGATATAGTAAAGGAATATGATATTATTGTCGATTGTTTCGACAGTTTTAATTCAAAGTTTTTATTGAACGATATTGCGCTGAATACAGGCAAAACACTGGTACATGGCGGAGTTTCAGAATTCAGGGGACAGGTTATGACAGTTATTCCTAAAAAAAGCACCTGTTTAGAATGTATTTTTCCAAAAGATGAAACAGAATATGCTGTTAAAGGAGTGGTATCTCCTGCAGTTTCTATTATCGGGTCAATTCAAGCAATGGAAATTTTGAAATTAGCTTTAAATTTAGGAGAGCCTTTAATTAATAAGATGCTTGTATATGACGGTTTAAAAATGAGTTTTAAAACGCTTGATATTAAGCGCGGTAAAAACTGCAAATGCAGCAATTAAATTTCTTTTGATGTTTCTTTGATATATTGTTCATTTTGAGATTGAAGAAAAATAATTGCAAGCAATGATACATAGAAAAGAGTTTCCGTCATTTCTTCAAGCATCGGCATTCCCCATTCTTCTCCAAGAAGGCCGAATATTATCCCAAGAATAACAAAAATCCAGTTATATATTGAAAGTTTTGCCTTTAAGAAATAATTCCAAAGAATTTTATATGATTTTGTGAGAATAAAATAAAGGCCCGAAAGTGCCATAAATGCGCCATAAATAGGGTGAGCAAGATAACCGTACGGGATTTCCTTCCATGAATAAAAATCATTCGGACCTCCTCCCGGAATGTGGAAGAAAACAGTTCTTCCGCAGTTTATTTCCCTTAAAAATAAAATTATCATAACAAGGGCAAGGGTATTGAAAAAGGTTTTATCGGATTTTGCCTTAATGCATATTATAAATGCAGCCAAAATTACAACAAGCTGAAAATTTTCAATTAAACAGTTTTCATAAGAATATTCAATCGGTAGCCAAAGACAGGCAGGCAGAGTTAATAATAAAATTATTAAAGGCAAAATTGTAATTTTATGAAATTTAAAATCAATTCTATTCTTTAGTTCTGCAAAGAAATTTTTAAGCTTTTCCATATATCCTCCCCTTTATATTGAAAAATATATCATAAAAGAAAAAAATTTATCTTTACAGGATTTTAAATTTTGCTTTTCTTCATATTCCGGTCTGAATTTTTATCTTTTTCTGAAGCCATAGTCATTTGATATAGTTCTTCCTATAGCATGGATTTTATTTTTTATACAGTTTGTGCATTTGTCCGTTTCTTCGTTTATGCATATTTTATTCGGGTAAATTTCATATTTTTTTCTGTATTTGCTTGTTGTAACATTAGGCATGACAACATTTGCACCGGATTGAAGCGCAATAATTCGCCCTTGCGGGTTTAATGTTTCCATTGCTGTGGTTGCCGGAATATTTATATCTTTCATTAAAATGCGAACAAGTGCCATAACTTTAAGGGAGAGTATAAAATTTCCGTTTGGAGCATTTTTTAACGGAGTATCAGGGTGAGATATAAAAGGGCCTATGCCTATCATATCGAAATTGTTTTCTTTGAAGAATAAAATATCATCCGCAAGTGATTTCATTGCTTGGTTGGGAAGCCCGACAAGACATCCGCTGCCTGTTTCGTAGCCTAATTTTTGTAAATTATAAAGACAACTTATCCTGTTTTTAAAATCCATATTCGGATGCAGGCTTTTATAAAGATTTTCATCCGTCGTTTCAATTCTTAATAAATACCTGTCTGCACCTGCATCTTTAAAGGCTTTAAGGTCATCTAATGTTCTTTCGCCAATGCTTAAAGTTAGTGCAACATTATTTTTTTTAATTTCTTTAATAATTTTGCATATTTTTTCGCGCGTAAAAAAAGAGTCTTCTCCCGATTGAAGCACTATTGTTTTATAGCCCCTATCTGCAGCGTTTTTTGCATATTGAATAATTTCATCAGGATTAATTCTATATCTTTCTATAATTTTATTTTCACACCTCAGGCCGCAGTAAAAGCAGGTGCATCTGCATATATTTGAAAATTCAATTAACCCTCTGAGATGGATTTCATCTCCGACATGATTTTTGCGCACAATATCTGCATATTCAAAAAGCTGTTCATTTTGAGTATCATCTTTTAATATTTCGATTATTTCTTTTTTTGTAAACATAACTTCATTAAGATTTTATAATAAAAGTATAAAGATAGTTGTAGAATTATTACTTTTTGTATCTGTTTTGTAAAGAAAAATATTAAATTTTTAAGGTTAAAGTTCAATAAATAAAAGGTGTGTGCACTACATTTAAAAAATAATCTGGATGATTTATTTTTTATATCATGCTCTCTCCATGCTAAAAATTTTTGATAATATAATAAAAAGGATTGAGGAAAGAAGGGTGTAAGTCCCTCACTGGTCCGCAGCCGTTAGAGTCGGAATGCTTGATTCTTTTAATCATACAACCTCGAGACAGGAATTTGCTCAATAGAAAATTATCTTTTAAATAAAGTGTTTTTTAGCTAGCATTTTCTGCCTTTTAAATTAAAAGGAGATAAAATGAAGGAATTACGGGATGAAAAAGTTGTAAGCATTGAGAAATCGAGGCTTTCAGCTCTTGGTACAAATTTTTGCGCTACAAATGCTGCAACTGCGCCGATTATATCTGATATAAAATTTGTGCAGGCACCAAAGTGTAGTCTTAAAGAAATTAAAATTATTAAAAAAGACGGCACAAAAGAAGAATATGACGTTAGAAAAGTTGTGGCAGCTGTTAAAAAATCCGCTGCAAGAATGCTTGTGGAATTCAGTGATGCAGAACTTCAGAATATAAGTAATTATGTTGATAACAGTGTTTTAAATATGAACGAAAAAGAGATTGAAATATTTAAAATGCACTGTGTGGTTGAAAATGCGCTTGAAGTTTTAAATCCAAAAGTAGCCAAAAGTTATAGGAATTATAGAAATTATAAAATTGATTTTGTTGATATGCTTGATAAAGTTTATCAAGAGAGCCAAAAAATTATGTATATCGGAGATAAAGAGAATTCAAACGCTGATTCTGCTCTCGTTTCAACAAAACGTTCTTTGATTTTTAATCAGTTAAATAAAGAATTATACAAGAAATTTTTCTTAACCGTACCTGAATTGCAGGCCATAAGAGACGGATATATTTACATCCATGATATGTCTGCAAGACGCGATACTATGAACTGTTGCCTTTTTGATGTTGCAAATGTTTTAAAGGGCGGTTTTGAGATGGGAAATCTCTGGTATAACGAGCCTAAAACGCTGGAAGTGGCATTCGATGTTATAGGGGATATCGTTATGGCGGCTGCAAGCCAGCAATATGGCGGCTTTACGGTACCGGAGGTTGATAAAATCCTGGCTCCTTATGCTGAAAAAACTTTTGAAAAGAAATATCAAAAATATATTGATTTAGGCATTGCATCTGACAGAGCTGAGCTTGAAGCTATGAAAGATGTTGAAAAAGATTTCCATGACGGTTTTCAAGGCTGGGAGTACAAATTTAATACAGTGGCATCTTCAAGAGGAGACTACCCGTTTATTACGGTTACAATGGGTCTCGGGTGCGGTAAATTTGAAAGAATGGCATCAAGAGTAATGCTTGAAGTTCGCCGTGACGGACAGGGTAAAAAGGAAAATAAAAAACCTGTATTATTCCCTAAAATCGTATTTCTTTATGATGCAGAGCTTCATAAAAAAGGCGGCGAACTTGAAGAATTGTTTAATGCCGGTATTGAATGCTCCAAAAAGGCCATGTATCCAGATTGGCTTTCTTTAACAGGGGAAGGATATGTAGCTTCTATTTATAAAAAATATAAAAAAGTTATTTCTCCTATGGGCTGCAGGGCGTTTTTATCTCCGTGGTTTGAAAGAGGCGGAATGAAGCCTGCGGATGAAAACGATGAACCGATATTTGTCGGCAGATTTAACATTGGTGCCATAAGCCTTCATTTACCAATGATTTATGCCAAGGCCAAAAAAGAAGGTAAAGATTTTTATGAAGTGCTTGATTATTATATGGAAATGATAAGGCAAATTCATATAAGAACGTATGATTACCTTGGCGAGATGAGGGCTTCAATTAATCCGCTGGCATTTTGTGAAGGCGGTTTCTATGGCGGGCATCTTGGTATTCATGATAAAATTAAACCGCTTTTAAAGGCTGCAACGGCTTCTTTTGGGATTACCGCATTGAATGAATTGCAGGAAATTCATAACCAGAAATCTTTAGTGGAAGACGGGCGGTTTGCACTTGAAGTTATGCAGTATATCAATAAAAAGGTGAATAAATTTAAGGAAAAAGACGGAAATCTTTATGCAATTTACGGCACGCCTGCCGAAAATCTGTGCGGGCTTCAGGTCAAACAATTCAGAAAAAAATACGGTCAGGTAAACAATGTATCGGATAGAGGATATGTTTCAAACAGTTTCCACTGCCATGTTAGCGAAAACATAGGGCCTACACAAAAGCAGGATTTAGAAAAAAGATTCTGGGATTTATTAAACGGTGGAAAAATTCAATATGTCAAATATCCTGTATCGTATAATACAAAAGCAATTGAAACATTGGTGATGCGTGCTATGGATATGGGATTTTATGAAGGGGTTAATCTGTCTTTAGCATATTGCGATGATTGCGGGCATCAAGAGCTTGAAATGGATATTTGCCCGAAATGCGGAAGCAAGAATTTGACCAAAATTGACAGAATGAACGGGTATCTTTCTTATTCAAGGGTAAAAGGGGATACCAGATTAAATGAAGCTAAGATGGAAGAAATTAAAGACAGGGTAAGCATGTAATGAGATACCATAATATTACAAAAGAGGACATGCTAAATGGCGATGGTATTCGTGTGGTTCTTTGGGTATCAGGCTGTTCTCACAGGTGCAAGAACTGTCAGAATCCTATCACATGGGATAAAAATGACGGGCTTTTATTTGACAAAAAGGCAGAGGACGAACTTTTTGAAGCTCTAAATAAACCATTTATTGATGGCATAACATTTTCAGGTGGCGACCCTTTAATGCCTGATAACAGGGATGAAGTTATGCGTCTTGTAAAAAAGTGCAGATGTGAATTTCCGGATAAAACTATCTGGCTCTATACGGGGTATAGTTTTGATGAAATCAAGAATATAGACGGGATTGAACTTATTGATGTCATAGCTGACGGGGAGTTTGTGGAAGAGCTTAAAGATAATAATATTAAATGGGTTGGAAGTTCTAATCAAAAAGTTATAGATGTGAAAGAAACTTTTAAAAAGGGCGAGATAGTGCTGCATTCTTAATATTTGTTTTAGTTGGCAATGGTCTATTTTTGGAAACGTTCTTTTTCAAAATCAAGAATAAACCAGTCTATTAAAGGTTTTTTCTCACCAAAGGCAAAATTAAAAGATTCTTCAAAATCTTTGCCTGTCAGGAAATTATAAGAAACATTAAAGGCAAGAGGTTCTTCCTCTATGCCCGTTTGCTTATATTTTTCGCTTGAAACCTGCTTTGTGTTCGGGTCTATGACATTTGAATAATTCAATCCCTTTTCATAACAAAACGGAACTTGATTTTTTTTATCTGTACCTTTAATAATAGTCATAAGGCCGAAGCTTCTGCAGATTATGCCCCTGTGTTCGTAAATTGAACAAATATTATCAATTAAAAACGGGCAATCGTAGGTAAATTTTTCTCCTTTAAAACTTTCTTTATCCCTTAAAACCTTTTCAATATTGATTTCAACTTGATTAAATATTTCCTTTGGTAAATTCTTGCATCCCAAAAAGAGATATTGCATCTCAATTTTTGAGTAGGGAAACTGTGCATTTTTGCAGCATAATCCGCAGCCTTTTTTGCAAAAAATGTAATCTTTTTGTTTGTTAAAAAATTTATCAAGTTTTTTATTTATAAATTCAAGGTAATTCAGGTAATTATTTAACATTGTTATCTTATAAAATTTGTAAAGACGGGCTGTTCTTTAGCCGGAGGAGTAATACCCATCTTGTCTGCCGCTTCTTTGCATTTTAGAAAATATGCAAAGTTTTTTGCTAAAATACGCATATTTTGCATACCTTCTTCATCCTGTTTTACTTCATCAGGGGTGCAGCCGTGCACCATATTCCAGTATCTGCCTGAAATCACAGGCATTTCCATAATTTGAAAATATTTATTTAACTGGTCAATTGTTGCCGTAGTTCCTGCGCGGCGGGCTGAAACAATTGCACTTCCTGCCTTTAGCCTTAAATTAGCTTTGCCTGATCTGAAATTTGCATAAAATAATCTATCAAGGAAAGGAATAAGACCGCCTGCAGATGAAGCGTAGTGAACAGGGGAACCTATAATAATGCCGTCGTAGTCATTTATTGTTTCTAAAAGTTTATTA
>CAQTPN010000011.1:0-6476 GCA_948888345.1 uncultured bacterium
GTTTAAGTCAATATTATTTTTTGTGCCTCTAAAGTTTATATGATTTCCCTCTTTTCCTATTGTTTTTTTGGAAACAAGTGAAATGTCATTTATGCAAAAAACCGGCTGCGGATTATCTTGTCCTGTAGGTTCAAGCTTTTTAACCGTTTCAATCAAGCTTTCATTAATATCTTCAGGCTCTAATACCATATCTATATCTACTACGGCACCCTTTGGCTTAATATCTTCTTTTGAATTAAAGGCAGCTAAGAGCGTATTTTTAACCTCTTCAAATGAAATATTATTTAAATCAAATGAAAAGCCGCCGGCAAGACTGTGCCCGCCGTATCCGCCGTCAAACAGTTCTTTATTTTCATCAAGAATTTCAACGATATTATATTCTTTAATCCCTCGAATTGAGCATCTTGCCATATTTTCATTGTCTTTTGTAATTAAAAAAGCCGGTTTATAATATTTTTCAACCAGTTTTGAAGCTACAATGCCGATTACCCCCACATGCCAGTCTTCATTAAAAAGAATAATCGCCTTTTTATTTTTAAAATCTCTGTCTTCTTCAATCTGTTTTATTGCTTCTTCATAGGTTTTATCACAGAGGTTTTGTCTGATTTTATTGTAGCTGTCTAAATCTTTCAGAGCATTTTTTAATTCTGTTTCATTTTCACCCGTTAAAAGTTTAAAGGCGGAATCTGCGGTTGCAAGCCTTCCTGCAGCATTTATTCTTGGTGCTAAAATGAATGCTGTATCATAGCTTGTAATTTTATCCTTGCCGTTTGCCTTAAAAAGAAGATTTATCCCCTTGTGCAGCCCCTTGTTTATAAGCTCCAGCCCTTTTGATACAATCACTCTGTTTTCGTATAATAACGGCACAACATCTGCCACGGTGCCTGTTGCGGCAAGTATTAAAATTTCATCCTTTAATTGTTTATTATCAACTTCTTCCAATAATGCCAATGCGAGCTTTAAGGCTACTCCCGCTCCTGCCAGCTCTGAAACATTTTTAATTTCGGCTACCGTTAATTTTTCATCAAGAGAATTCGGTGCTTTTGGGTTTATAATTGCGTAAGCATCCGGCAGAATTTCAGGTGCTTTATGGTGGTCGGTTAAAATTGTATCAACCCCTAATGCTTTTATGACAGCAATTTCTCCCTTGTTTGAAATGCCGCAGTCCACTGTTATTAAAACCTTTGGTTTTTTCTTTGAGATATAAGGCAAAAGTACCTTTGTATCAATCCCATGCCCCATTTTTTCTCTGTCAGGAATTATATAGTCAAAATTAGCATCAAGTGCTTTAAGTGTTTTATAGAGGATAGAAGTTGAAGTTACTCCGTCTGCGTCAAAGTCTCCCCAGATAAGAATTAATTCTTTATCGGATATAGCTTTTTGTATGCGCTCTTTTGCTTTTTTCATATCTGCAAAAATATATGGGGAAGATAAAGAAACATTAAGCGGGTTTAAAAAATCTTCATATTCGTTTTCTTCAAGCCCTCTGGATTTTAAAAGAGAATAAAGCAGGCCGTTACTCTCTTTTTTACCGTCCGCCTTATTCTCTTCAATTTTTATATTCCAAAATTTCATATTAATTTCTTCTGCTGTTTAGTTTTGCAAGAAGCTTTAAGATTTCAATGTATAACCATATTAACGTTACAAGCATTGAAAAAGCACCGTACCACTCTAAATATTTTGGTGCACCCATCTCAGCCCCTTTTTCAATAAAATCAAAGTCAAGAATGAAATTTAAACTTGCAATAATTACAACAATGGCATTAAAAGCAATTGAAAAACCGCTGCCGGAAGCAAGCGCGCCTGAAAGCGCATTAATATGAAACAGGCTCAATAATATTGAAATCCCGTAAATTACTGCAATTGATATAGTTGCACCGATAAGAGTTGACCTAAAGGCTTCGGTTGCACGGATAACTTTTGCCTTAAAAAGAGCCAGAACAACAAACATGGTGCAAAAGGTTGCAACAACTGCTTGAGAAACAATTCCGGGGTACTGCATATTAAAAACTGCTGAAATACCGCCTAAAAATAACCCTTCAAGTGCTGCATATCCGATACTTAGAGGTTTTGAATGCTGGGGTTTAAATGCGGTGATAACAGCAAGGATAAAAGCACCTATTGCTCCGCCTATCATAAGCATATAAGTTTTATCCCCAAAGCCCGCATAAGCTAAATACCAGGTTATACATGCAGTTAAAATAACAATTGCAAGCAGGCCCATTGATTTATTAACTGCTCCTGCAATTGTCATGGGTGTATCAGTTACGGTAAAACCCTCATAAACTTTTGTATTGGTCATAGGATTTGATGTCATTTAATTTTCTCCCCTAAAAAATCTTTAATTTGTTATTGAATTATACTACTTTTTTTATGTAAAATAAAGCTATGCTAAAAATCGGGATAACGGGCAATATTGCATCAGGCAAAAGTTTATTTGAAAAATATCTGAAAGATGCGGGTTTTAGGGTTTTATGCCTTGATTTTGTAACAGCTTTTTTATACGAAAATTCAAAACCGCTTCAGGAATTTTTGTTAAAAAAATTTAATACTGTTAACAAAAAAGAAGTGGCTGAAATTGTATTTTTAAATCCTAAACTTAAAGTCGAACTTGAAAAATTCATTTATCCTTTAATTCTTGATAAGATGAATGAATTTTTTACACAAAATAAAAATGAGCCTGTAGTTTTTGTATCTGCCGCCCTTTTATTTGAAGCAGGATTTGACAGGTATTTTGATAAAACGGTTTTTATAAAAGCAGATAAAAGCATAAGACTGAAACGTTTAATGGAGCGCAACAATCTTACATTTAGTGAAGCAAAATTAAGAATAAATTCTCAATCCGCCGAATGTAAAAAAACTCCAAAGTGTGATTATGTTATTGATAATTCAACCACGGTTGAAGCCTTGAGAGCAAAAACGGAAGATTTTATAAAATCATTAAACATTCTCTTATAAGCTTGCAGGCAAGAGCTGTTGAATTCTTGCTTGTATCAATATCGGGCGCAAGTTCTACAACATCCATCCCGATTATATTAAAATCTTTAAGATATTTTAACCATCCTATAAGTTCCATATAATTTAACCCGCCCGCTTCAGGAGTTCCGACTCCGCTCATAACGGAAGGGTCCAAAACATCAAGGTCGATTGTTATGAATATATTTTTATCTTTAAATTTATCAAGTTCTTTATATGAAAATTTCTGTGTGGAATACTTTTTCATAATATCGAATTCTTCTTTTTCACCTGAACGGATGCCGATTTGAGCTATATTTTCAAAGCCGGTAATTTTTCCAATCTGTTTCATGACGCCTGAGTGCGTCAAATTTTCACCTAGATACTCTTCTCTTAAATCGGTATGTGCATCAAACTGTATTACTGCAATGTTATCGTAAAATTCCATTATAGCCTGTATCTCGGCCAGCGTTACAAGGTGTTCTCCGCCGATACCGAGAATTTTTTTATTGTTTTTATAAATTTGGACCGTATTTTCTTTTATAATATCTAAAACCCTCTGTGCATTGCCGAAAGGTAATTCTAAATCTCCCGCATCAAAGAACTTACAATCTTCTAAATCCTTATCAAAAATCGGGGAATATGTTTCAATTCCAATGCTTTCAAGCCTTATTTGCTGCGGTGCAAACCTTGTTCCCGGGCGGTTTGTAGTAGTCCCGTCGTAGGGCATGCCCATCATTATAATATTTGAAGAGCTAAAATCATCATTTGCGCCGATAAAATCTTTACTTAAAAACGGTCCGTTTAAAAAATTCTTGTTCATGGCTTTATATTAACACAGAATTTTGTTAAGAAATGTTAATCCTTTAAAACCCTTTTATACCCTGCTTTTTCATAAAAATTATATACTTTTTAAGCAATTTTTATAAGCAAAATAACTTTATTATTGTACGAGGATAATTAAAAATAATTTGGAGAGAAAATGGCCGAGATACTTTGGAACCCTGGCAAGGCTGCCGAAATTGGCAACCTTCAAGGGCAGATGACAGGTTTTATTGCAGGAGCTTACAGTCTTCCCGGAATGGCTAATATTTCAGCTGCGCCGACAGAAGTCCTGAATCAGAACGGTTATACAATTTATCAGGATGATACAACGGGACACTATAATCTTAAGCGTGATAACAATCCAAATTCCGACAGTATCTGGACAAGCCAGACAATGGGTGTTACTTTTGATTGCTCAGGCGATACTCTTTCAATTAAAGGAATAAATGAAGAGGATGTTGATGGCAATAAAGGCGGTTCAGGCAGCAGCAACACGGCAACAAATGCTTCTTCATTCGGGCTTGTAACATCTGCATCAAATTTTGATTACGGTACATATACCGATAATGCAAGAAGTTCATTTGCTCAAACCTCTCAAAATGTTTTAAACAGATTAGGTGCCTCACAAAATTCCGGCGTTACATATTCTTCAACAGCAGGGCTGAACACCACCGAAACAATTGACCCTGTAACCCGTGCTGTTGTTGATAAAGAGAAAAGTGCCGCCATTGATGAAATGAATATGTCCGAGGCTACTAAACATAAATTTGATAATATTGCTAAATTAATTTATAAGGTATCAGAAAAACAGAGCACTGCAGAAGTTGAAGCTAAGGATAAAAGCGGAGATTGTGCAATAGTGGCAGGTGCTGTTGGTGCTACAGCACTTTCTGTAGGTACGGGTGCAAAATTAGGCGCGGCAATAGGCCATTTTATTCCAATACCGTTTGCGGGCGCGATAGTTGGTGCCGCGGTTGGTGCAGGAGTGGGATAGCTTGTAGGCAAGGCTATTAAAGGCGGCGATGAAGCTAAAGCCGAAAAGGTAAACAATGAAGCGGCACAAGAAGCCAAAGAAGCCGGCGATGACCTTAAAGAAGCCCTTGAAGGCTTAAGCGATGATGAACTTGTGGCATTCCAGAGATATTATTATGATAAATACGGATGCTCCGTAACCGATGTTCTAAAAAGCCTTGAAACCGATGAAGATTCATCAAAAATTGCGCAGGGTGCAGGAATTGACAGCGGATATTTAACAGGCGTATTTGAAAATATTGATAGTGCAAATGCAACTTTAAAGCCATCAGAAGAGGTTGAAACAGAAACCGCTTCCGCAAACACTAAAGAAATAACATATTCTCAGGCAGCGCAGATAGAAGTACTTCAACAGAACGCAAATTTAAACAAACAATACTGGCAGGCAGCTCTTCAAAACGGCGGTTCGGTTGAAATAAACGGCGAAACAATGACCGCAGATGAACTTTCTCAAAAATATGTTGATGCCTATGAAGAACTTGAAGAATATCTTGATGGATTAGATACAACATCAGGCACCAGCTTTGAAGCGTAGTATATTTAATTAAAAAATAATTTAAATACTCCTTTGTTAATAAAATACAAAGGAGTATTTTTTATTGTATAATGTTCTTAAAATCAGAAATTTTGGAGTATTTATATGATAGAAATGAGAGTTATGGGTATTGCCCTTGATACAAGAAGCGGCTCTCCTATTGTTGTTTTAAATGATTTAGAAAATAGAAAGGCTCTTCCTATCTGGATAGGTTCAGCAGAAGCCAGTTCAATTATAAGAAAAATTGAAAATATTCCCTCATCCCGTCCCATGACTCATGATTTATTTACAAATTTAATTGAGGCTGTCGGATATGAGATTGACAGGGTTGAAATAAATGATGTTGATGACCAGACTTATTTTTCAACAATTTATCTTAAAAAAGACGATGGAAGTGCAATTGAACTTGATGCAAGGCCCTCTGATGCTATTGCAATTGCAATAAGGGCGGAAGTTTCAATATTTGTAACCTCAAATGTTCTTTTATCGGGTGCCGTTTCTGTTGATTCTCAAAAGGATGAAGAAGAAGCCATGGAATTTAAAAATTTCATTAAGGATATTAAGCCCTCCGATTTTGAAAAATTAATAAATAAAAATTTTGAATCAGATCAATAAAATTAAAGAGTATTTTTTGCGCATAGTTTATATTTATGCTCTCAAAACTTAATTTTTCTCTGCGCAGAACTTTTAAATTATTATATAATCCGATTGGTTCATGATTTAATTTCATAGTATAATGTTAATGTTAATTATTAAGAAGGCAAAGAATTATGGGAAAAGTAACTAAAGATATGGGAATTATTGATATTGTTCAACAGTACCCGGAAAGCTTGGAAGTATTTGCAAAGTATGGTTTAGGATGTATCGGCTGTGCTGCTGCAAGATTTGAAAACCTTGAAGCCGGTGCAAAAGTGCATGGTGTTGACCCTGAAGTTATGGTTGGGGAAATCAATTCTCTTATTGAAAGCAAATAACCTTGTTTTTATGGCTGTTATTTCGCTAATATCATTATTTTAGATGAAATAATAAAAAAGCACTGGACAATATAGCTTTTTATAATAAAATTAATTTATAAAATTAATTCCGCTCCAGTGGTGGAATCGGTAGACACGTTGGACTTAAAATCCAA
>CAQTPN010000011.1:6486-13439 GCA_948888345.1 uncultured bacterium
ATCCAATGAGGGTCAAACCTCGTACCAGTTCAAGTCTGGTCTGGAGCAAACTTTTAAACCTCCCAAAACGGGAGGTTTTTTATTTCAAATTAAAAATATGATAAGTGCTGATTTTAACAATCAGCATCAGTTGCGAACATATATCCTTTGATTTTATTTGAATTATTTTTAATAACCCTATATAGTATATCAAGGTCTATATCCAATTTTGCGCTTGCAATAAATAAATCTTCAAATTCAATATAATCACCGCTTGGTTTATAGGCATATATTCTGCCTAATGCTGTATATTTTGCTTTTAATTTTTCAGGGTCTTCAACTTTAGCTTTAGTTTTAGTTTTAGTTATGGCCGCTTTTGGTTTTTCCGGTTTATCGGGTTGAGAAGTTGATTTTTTAGTTTTTGTTTTTCTGTAAACGTTAATTGCCAGTGAATTTGTTTTAATTTCTGTTGCAGGTTTTGATATAAATACTTGATTTGTTCTAATTAGAGGTACCGGTTTATCCTTGCTGTCTTTTTCATCCTTTGTTGCAGTTGTTTTTGGTTTGTTTTCTGAAGTGTTTACCTTTTTATCTTCTGTATTTTTAGCTTCCGCATTTTTTCTTGCTTTTTCTGCTTTATAGGCTGTTACAATTTTATGGTGCTCTTTTAGTGCAGCCCTTAATTTTCTTTTATCGGGCACTAATATACCATCTTCATTTTTAACTTCAATTTTATATGCGGGAAGGAAAATAAAACCACTTGCTATTTCACATCTGTGAGCAAGGCAGGTTGAAATATTTGCAGGTGAAATCTTAAGTAAATGTGCAGCATCGGCGCTTATATCGTATCTTTTAAGGGATTTATCCTTTATTCTGTACGCATAAACTGCTTTTCCCTGCATATTTGTATCATTTTCTTTTGCAATTTTTGCTGTTTCTTTCAGCTCCTTAATTTTTTCTGTGTCGATTTCAATCGTGCCGTCTTCTTTTATTGTTTCGATTTCACTTGCAGGTGCATAACACCAGTCGCCTGCAAATTTCTTGCTTCCTGAAAGACAGGCTGCAATACCTTCGTATGAAACTTCTAATTTCTTTTTCGCTTTTATAATTCCGTCAAACCTTGTATCTTTCTTGTTTTCCGTACCTATATAAAGGGCGTAAATAGGTGTTTGTTCTCCAATATAAGGGTTTGACAGGTATTCTTCCGCTCTTTTAATGATTACATCAAGCTTTTCTTTATCAATGCCTATCTTGCCATCATCATCTATAGTTTCAATTTCCTCGGGTTTAAAAAAGATATAGCCGTGTGATGTTTTATTATCGCCGTTTAAGCATTTGATAATATTTGGCCGCTTTGCATGGGTAACTTCTTTAGCATGAGGATAGCTCATAAAAGGTACAGGTATTTTATCTTCATTCATCCCGTAAAATTTTGGCCTGTCATTGTTTGTACCTTTATTGCGGGCAATTTCGGCCGCTTCGTATACTTCTCTAACCTTATCTTCATCTATTCCAAGCGTGCCGTCCTCTTTTACTATCTGCACTTCGCATAGAGGTATAAAACAATAGTCGCCCGCATATTTTGCTCTTTTTTCCTTATCTTCTTTTATGCATTTTGAAATACGCTGGCTGGCTATGCCTAAAATAGTGCCCGCTTGATTAGCAGAATCATAAGGTTTATAGTTCATTTCCCTGTCTATTGCAAGCACGGGCCTTGATGTTGTTTTACCCAAAAAGGATAAATTATAATTTTGCAGAGCATCAAGCCCCTTTAAGAAAGGATTTTGTGCGTATGAAAGCGACTGCGGCACATACGTGTCATCATTTTTTCGAACATTATGTTTAGAATTATAGGCAATTCCTGCAGTATGGAAGAAGTTTACTTTCATATTGATTTAAAACTTGTGAAAAATTATATTTGCATAAGGTCTTTGTTAAACGGGAGAAAAATAAAGCCCTGTATAATAAATTACACAGGACCTTAAGGTCAAAAAGGGTGAAAATTGATTTAAGCAATATGCTTAAAAAAGCTATTTTTATCAGTCACTCGTGTTAAAATGTTTTTCTAAACTTCAGACTGGAACTCCATTATTGCAAATCAATTTTTAATTTCAAGTGTTTATTGATTATTGTTACATAACTTTACAATATTCCTCAAAAAAGCCCATATAACAAGCTTATTCGTATCTTAGTGCATCAATCGGATTTAATAATGAGGCCTTATATGCCGGATAATATCCGAATACTACCCCTATAAGTCCTGAAAATCCAAGCGAAAGCGCAATTGAAAATCCGCTCACATAAACTGTCATTGAGCCAAAGAATTCTATTAATTTTGCGCCGATAACTCCGAAAATAAGCCCCAGTATTCCGCCTATAATTGATAATAAAAGGCTTTCAATCAAAAATTGAATTTGAATATCGGTTGATTTTGCACCGATTGCCATTCTTATTCCTATTTCTTTTGTGCGCTCAGTAACAGATACAAGCATTATATTCATAATCCCGATGCCGCCCACAAGTAAAGACACGCCCGCAATTGAACCTAAAAGCAGCGACATGGTTTTAACGGCAGACTGCATCGTTTCCATCATCTGGGTTAAATTTCTTACCTGAAAATCATCTTCCTGCTTTTTACCTATTTTGTGCCTCATTTTTAAAAGTTCTGTTACTTCCTGTTCTGCAGTATTTATTGAATCTGCATCTTTTGCTTTGATATTTATCATGCTTACGGTTCCGGGGAAATTTGTACCGAAAACCTTCTTCTGGCCTGTTGTGATAGGAATTATTACAAAATCATCCTGGTCGTGGCCCATTGAATTTTGCCCCTTAGATTCCAACAGACCGATAACTTTAAATGGCACACCGCCTATTCTGATTGTTCTTCCGATTGGGTCAAGGTCGCCGAAAAGTTCATTGGATACAGTATTTCCTATGATTGCAACCTTTGACATATTTGAAATATCTTCTTCGATTAAATTCCGCCCGAGATTAATTTTCCAATCTCTTATCGGCATATATTCAGGCGTTGTGCCTGCAATACTTGTGGACCAGTTTTGATTTCCGTATGTCACCTGTTTTGCTTCACTTGAATACGGGGCAACAAACCCTGCTGACGGGCAGTTTTTCTTAATTGCCTGCGCATCTTTCAGTGTAAGGGTCGGTTTTGTGCCGCGCCCCATTCTTACTCCGCCGGATGTAACGGATGCACTGGATACCATAAGAAGATTGCTTCCCATTGAAGCCATATCTTTTTGTATTTTAACACTTGCGCCCTGCCCCACTGCAAGCATAATGATAACCGCGCTTACGCCGATAATTATTCCAAGGCTTGTTAAAATTGAGCGCATTTTATTTACCTTGAGGGAAACAAGAGCCATTTTAAAGGTTGATGAAAAATCTATCATGCACCCTCCTTTAGACTGTATACAGGCTTATTCGGAGTATCATTCACTATGTTTCCATCTTTAAAGCGTACAATTCTTTTGCAATATCCTGCAATATCATCCTCATGGGTAACAAGCACAATGGTTTTATCCATTTTTTCATTTAAATTTACAAAAAAGTCCATAACTTCATAGCTTGTTTTTGTATCAAGATTTCCAGTCGGCTCGTCTGCAAGAATAATCGGTGCATCGTTTACTATGGCGCGCGCAATCGCAACTCTTTGCTGCTGTCCGCCTGAAAGCTGGTTTGGCATATTGTGTTCTTTATTTGTAAGCCCTACGATTTTAAGTGCTTCCATTGCTCTTTCT
Organism: uncultured bacterium; assembly: GCA_948888345.1. Classification (GTDB taxonomy): domain Bacteria; phylum Cyanobacteriota; class Vampirovibrionia; order Gastranaerophilales; family Gastranaerophilaceae; genus MGBC122484. Next base: position 10,221 of record CAQTPN010000011.1, read on the forward strand.
TTGCGCTCTTTTGCTGGAATTCCTTTGTAAATCATAGGCAGCTCTACATTTTCAAGGGCTGATGTCCTTGAAATCAGGTTAAATCCTTGAAATACAAATCCTAATTTTGCATTTCTGACTTCCGAAAGGCGGTCTAATCTTGTATTTACGATATTATGCCCGTCAAGAAAATAATCTCCGGAGGTTGGTTTATCAAGGCAGCCTATAATATTCATAAATGTGGATTTTCCGGAGCCTGAAGCACCCATAATGGCTACAAACTCACCTTGATTAATAGTTAAAGAAACACCTTTAAGTGCATAGAATGTGCAATCTTCGCCGGCACCTGTTGTATAGGTTTTAATGATATTTTGAGCCTTAATTAAAGGTGTATTTTTTAAAGTTTTTTCCATTGCTAAAACATCCTTGGCGGGCCGCCCTGTCTTTGCTGATTTTTACCCTTGCCCTTTTCTTCAATTGATACAATAATTCTGCTTCCTTCTTTTAGATTATCAGAAATTATTTCTGTATATGTATCATCATTTACCCCTGTTTCAATTTCAATCCTTTTAGGTTTGCCATCTGCAAGTATCCAGATGCCCTGTTTATCAAATTTTTCGCCTTTTCCGTCGGTATTGGGGGTAAATTTTAATGCTGTGCTTTTAGCACAGAGAATATCTGCCTTTTTAGATGTAATTATTGAAACATTGGCGGTCATCCCGGGAATCAGCTTCATTTCTTCGTTTTCAACATCAATAATTACACTGTATGTTACAACATTTGATACAGTTGTCGGTGAAATTCTTACCTGACTTACTTTTCCCTTGAATGTTTCATCCGGATATCCGTCAAGTGTATATTCTACCTCCTGTTCCTTTTTAACCTTGCCGATATCTGCCTCTGAAACATTGGCTTCTATCTGCATCTGGGTTAAATCCTGAGCAACGGAGAATAATTCAGGTGTTTGGAAACTTGCTGCAACAGTTTGTCCTACATCAACGGCGCGGGAAATTACAACCCCATCCACAGGGGATGTTATTTTTGTATACCTTAGATTTGATTCAGCAGTTGAATAGCTTGCAAGAGCCTGATTTATTTGAGCTTGCGCTGCTCTTATCTGTGCTAAATCAGAACTATAGGTGCTTTCTGCTAAATCAAGTTCGCTTTTTGCAATAAAGCCTTTTTTATAAAGATTTCTGTAACGGGTTAAGGTCAATTTATCGTTTGCAGTTGTGGCCTGAATTTTAGCTAAATTTGCTCTTGCGTTATCAATAGTTGCTTTTGCCTGATTAACCTGCGCTTCAAAAAGAGATGTGTCAATTTCGGCAAGAAGCTGTCCTTTTTTAACTTCTGAGTTGTAATCAACATAAATCGCGCTGATTTGCCCTGAAACCTGTGAGCCGATGCTTACTGTTTGAACCGGATTAATTGTTCCTGATGCTTCTACAATCTGGGTTATTGTTCTTTTTTCAAGCGGCTCTGTGATATAATTTTTTGCTTCTTTTTTATTTTTAAATATGAAACTGAATAAGCATAAAGCTGCAAGACATATTAAAATTATTCCGATTATTTTCCTCATATTTCCCCCATTGCAACTTCTAATTTGGATTTTGCAATATTATAGTTATAAATTGTTTGAACATACTCCTGCTGCGCGTTTAAATACTGGCTTCTTGAATCCTGTAATTCAATAAAATCCGATAAGCCGACTCCGTATCTGCCGTCAGCCAGTTCAAAGTTTTCCAAAGCCTGCTGAACTCTTTTTTGATAAAGCGGTATTTGCTTTTCAAGCTGAACCATATTTATATAGGCATCCTGCACTTCAAAGAATATATTTTTTTCAATCAGATTTAAATTTTCTTCTGCAATCTCAAGTTGTGTTTTTGCTTCATCAACTTTGTATTTTGTTTTCAAAATATTAACGCTTGATAAATCGAGGGAAGCACCATAATTAAAACTGTTTGAAACGGGCGCGTCTGATTCCCTGAATGTATATCCCGCCTGCGCTGTTATGTTTGGAAGATATTCTTTCTTTGCATATTTAACACTTTCTGCCATTGCTTCTTTTGCTGCAAGGTATGATTTAAAATCGGGCCTTTGTTCTCTGGCATTATCCAATGCTTCTTCAAAACTGAGTCCGAGCGGTTTAAATACATAATTTTCAAGAATATCATTTTTTTCCACCTTTGTGGTGAGTGTAGGTGTCGTATAATTTAGAGGTTCAACTTCATCTGCTGCAGGTTTATTTACCTCTTCTTCAAGTTTTTTGTAATTACCTATGTTTAAAAATTTAACATCTGTCCAATTTTCTTTTAAATTAAAGCTTTCGGTGTTTTTTATTGAATAACTTGGCGCGTAAGCAACATACATTGCATTATTTAATTTTACAAGAGTGTTTTCATAAGCAGTTTGCGCGGCAATAAGTTCAATTTTGGAATTACTTAAATTAACTTCGGCATTCACAAAATCTATTCTTGATTTTAGACCCTCTTCAAAATAGGCTTTAATTTGCGCATACTGTCTTTCATTTATTTCAAGATTTGATTTTGCAACATCCATAAGTGCTCTGGCCGCAAGTACGCCGTAATAAGCACTTTTTACATCATAAGCCGTTTTTAGGTTTGTGTATTCTAAATCAAATTCTGCTGCGATTTTATTAAATTTTTGAAGTTTTATTTGTGAATTTGTTTTTCCAAAATTAAAAATCAATTGTTTTAAACTTACGCCGGCGCTGTAATAATAATCATTTCCTCCTGAAATATTATCCTGCCATAAATTGCTTGCAGAATATCCTCCGCTAACGCCAACACTTGGAAAAAAATCTGATTTTGCTTCGCCAACTTTTGTCTGTGCAAGTTTTACGTTATTTTTCGATATTTGAATATTGGGGTTATTCTTAAGGGCAATTTCAATACAATCCTTCAAGCTTAAAATATCCCCTTCTTTAATTTCACCAAGTGCAAATGCAGGTATAAATAATTCCCCCGTAAAAAAGCAAAATATTATTAAAATTGATACTATCCTGTTAAAAATTTTTAATTTCTCCAAAAATGTCACACCAACTATAACGATTTTTAAATTAAAATGTTCATATTTTGATTTTTATTATATCAATAACATATTATCATCTAAAATAATCCTTTACGGTAATTTTACAATTATTACAATAACTTTATATATGCAAATTTTAAAATTGACGGGTTTTATTATGTATGATATAAAATTTTAAAAACAAGGAAA
>CAQTPN010000012.1:0-1811 GCA_948888345.1 uncultured bacterium
AAAGCGGAGTTGAAATCCCCACGGCATCCACAATATCTATCCAGCAGTCAGGCCTTATCGGGGAACAATTTTTAGAAGTTATGCCCCCGAAGGCAAAAACAACCTATGTTGAAACTTCAAAATCAACAACATCAATAAAAGACGGTATTATCGTTTTTATGAAAATAGAAAATGAGCTTAAAGCAATAGGTAAAATAGAAAGTGCCGAAGTATTGCCCGTTTCAAGCGCACCTATAGAATATAGAGCGAGGTTTAAAACTCCTTATGCGCTAAAACTAAACTATATTGTAGATATGCCGGGGCTTGTACTGGACAGTTCAAATATTGATGCAAAGTTTGTAAACAATCAAATTATTTTTTACAGAAGAAACGGGGAAGAAATTGTAATCCCGAAAACAGGCTCTCCTTATACGGTAATTGAACCTATGAGAATCAGCGATTTTCTTGAATTACAATATAAATCCGCTCAGGGCCTGGCTGAAACAAATGAAAAAATCACCCAGATATTATCGGATGAATTCATTTATCAGGTGAAAGATTCTGTTGAAAATATTAATAAATTAACTGCAAAAGCCACCAGTACAATGGATAAAGCAGATGCACTTTTAAATTCATCCAAAGATGAATTAAATTCAATTTTAAGCCAGTCTAATATTTTAATCAGAAAACTCGGAGTTTTATCGGATAATATTAACGATATAGCATCAAATAAAGAACTGCAGGAAAACCTCGCAACAACCATGGCATCGGTAGGCAAACTTTCAAATAATTTAAATAACATAATTGAAGATAAAAACACCAAAGAAATTATGTCAAATTTAAATCAAATTTCAAAGAATCTTGCCGATATTTCTGTTTATGTAAATGAATTTACAGATGATGAAAATGTTAAAAAAGATTTAAAACAAACTATATCAGGTCTTAACACAGCCATTTGCGAAATCAACAAAAGCCTTGTTAAAACAAATTCAATGGCAGAATCCGATAAATTATCCGTTTCATCCGCCCTGTCAGATACAGTTGTAACAGCAAGAAATTTGAAAAAATTCTCTGAAAAATTAAATAAAAGATTTTTATTATTCAGATTAATGTTCTAATTTAAAAAGGCGTTTAAAATATATAATGAAAAATTTTAAAGAAAAAATAACGGAGTTTCATTATAAAAAATCTTTTAATTTTCCGGATATATTACTATTTTCGGCCCTTTTTATACCTTGTATTTTTTATTCCGCTGCAATACATCTTAAAAACTTTCTCTATGCTATCGGGTTTTTAAAAGAAAAAAAAGCAAAGCCGAAAATTATCTGTATCGGAAATTTAACAACGGGCGGGGTGGGTAAAACTCCTGTTGTAATTGAATTTTGTAAATATCTTTCTAAAAACGGCAAAAAAACAGCCTCTCTAAGCCGCGGATACGGCGGAAAATTAAAGGGGGTAAATGTTATAAAAGATTTTGAAGGAAATCTTTTATCAGATAAAGCTGAAATCACAGGAGACGAGGTTCAATTACTGGCCTTGAATTCAACCCCTGATACAAATTTTGCCGTAATAACTTCATCAGATAGATTAAAAGGCGCAAATTATGCATCTAAAGCCCTCGGTGCTGAAATTATCATTATGGATGACGGTTTTTCAAACAGAAAAATAAAAAAGGATTTAACTCTCCTGTTGTTTGATACTGAAAAATTTATCGGAAACGGGTTTTTATTGCCGTTAGGACCTTTAAGAGAGCCTGTTTCAGAAATTAAAAGAGCGGACGGAATAATTTTAGTTGATAAAGAAAATTCAGATAACGGGCATCTTGAAAAACT
>CAQTPN010000012.1:1821-12091 GCA_948888345.1 uncultured bacterium
TTCTTAAAGAATAAATTCAAAAAGCCGGTCTTTATTTCAAAATTTGAGACGGATTACTTTTACAATATTAAAACCGGTGAAAAGATTGACGCAAATCTGATAAAAAATATTTTTGCATTTTCAGGCATCGGAAGCCCGTCTCAATTTTATAAATATCTAAAACCTCTAAATCTGTTGGATTATAAAAGTTTTAACGACCATTATTCATACACTGAAGCTGACATTCAAGCTTTATCATACGAAGCAAAAAAAATGGGCGCAAAATATATTATAACAACACAAAAAGATGCGGTAAAAATTAAAGATTTTGCACCGGATAATATCTTAGCCCTGAAATTAAAATTAACAACAGATATTAAAAATATATTAGACAATTTTTAATACTTTATGCTATACTGGTTTTGTGCTTTTGAAAAGCTTATTTTAAAGCACAAAAGACAATTTTTGCACTTGATAAAAGAGCGGCATTTTAACCGCTCTTTTTTAAAGGGGACTAAACAAGATGACACAGCAGTTTAATAAAAAACAGGTAATGGAAAAAATAATGCCCGTAATTGATAATACTGCAATGCGCCATAATTTAATCCCGCTTGAAGTATCATTTGAAAAAGAAAACGGACACTGGTTTTTAAGAATTTTTATCTATTCAAATGACCACCCCGTTAATCACAGCGATTGTGAAAATATGACACGGGGGCTTGGAGATTTATTGGATGAGCTTATTCCGTTTAAGTATTACCTTGAAGTTTCCTCTCCGGGATTAGACAGGCGTCTTAAATCAACAAAAGAATATGTTATCTTTAAAGGCCATAATGTCACCATTAAAGTAAAAGAACCCGTTGAAGAAGGATACCCGAAAAAATTTAACGCCAAAATTTTAGACTATAACGAAGGTTTAGGAGTTAAAATTTTAACGGATGATACTTGTAAAGAATATATAATCAAATTAGATAACATTTTTTCAACACGATTAAACGATATAGATTTTAAAGAAAATAAAGGAGAATAATATGATAAAGATTGGAACTGCCCTGTTTGAAGCAGCCGAACAATTAGAAAGAGAAAAAGGAATTTCAAAAGATGTTCTTGTATCTTCTCTTTGCGATGCTTTAGTTGCAGGATATAAAAAACACATTAAAGATAAAGATGCCGAAAATGTTGAAGCTATTTTAGATGAAACAGCAGGTGAAATCGGTGTTTTTAGAACAAAAGTGGTAGTGGAAGAAGTTGAAAACCCAGATACACAAATTTCGCTTGAAGATGCTAAAGAAATTGATGATGAAGTTGAAATTGATGATGAAGTTAAAATTGAAGTAACTCCTGAAAACTTCGGCCGTATTGCAGCTCAAAGTGCAAAACAAGTTATAACCCAGAGAATCAGAGAAGCTGAACGCAAAATGGTTTTAGATGAGTTTTTATCTAAAAAAGGTACTCTTATTACAGGTATAGTTCAAAGAAAAGATGAAAGAAACAATATTATTGTAAATATAGGTAAAACCGATGCTATAATGCCGACACGCGAACAAATCCCCGGTGAATATTATAAACCCGGAAACAGAATAAGAGTTTTTGTTCTAAATGTTAAAGAAACAACAAGGCTCCCTCAGGTAATTGTTTCTCAGGCACACTCTGAAATTGTTCGAGAATTATTTGAACTTGAAGTTCCTGAAATTGAAGATGGCATTGTAGAAATTAAATCAATTGCAAGAGAAGCAGGCTTTAGAACAAAACTTGCAGTATGGTCAAATGACCCTTCAGTAGACAGCGTTGGTGCCTGCATAGGACCAAGAGGCTCAAGAATTCAGACAATTGTCGGCGAATTAAAAAATGAAAAAATTGATATCGTAAGATACTCGCTTGACCCTGTAGAATATATCGTAAATGCATTATCTCCTGCAAGAATTATCTCTGTTGATATTTTAGCGGATGAAGAAAATAAAAAAGAAGCTTTTGTCATCGTTCCGGATGACCAGCTATCTCTTGCAATAGGAAGAGAAGGCCAAAACGTACGCCTTGCACACAGATTAACGGGCTGGAAAATAGATATCAAGAGTGAATCTCAAGCAGCGCAGATGGAAAGACAAACCCCTGCGGAAGAACATAAAGAAGAAGCTGTTGAAGAACTTTTAGAAGAAACAGAACCCGCAGAAACCGTTGTTGAAACAGCTGAAGAAACGGTATCTGAAGCTAATGAATCTGTGGAAGAATAAAACTTATGAATATTGTTGTGGCAGGATATGATAAAATGCTTGCCGCCCTGATTTCAGGGGCTAAACTTCATAATCACAATATTCTGGGCGTTTTTAGAATTGACAGGGTAAAATATTCAAATTTTACCCTGTTTTTTAAAGATATTTTTGCCCCATCGGTTGATTATTCTTTTATAAAAAGTCATAACCTTTATGATATTAAGGCAAAAAGCGTTAATTCAAAAGAATTTATGAATGAAATAAAGCGTTTAAATCCCGATGTCATACTTGTCGGCAGCTGGTCTGAAAAATTTTGTAATAAAATTTTAGACCTGCCAAAATATGGTGTAATTAACTGCCATCCTTCGCTTTTACCTGACCATAGAGGGGCAAACCCCTATTTTTGGGCAATCTTCTCAGGCGATAAAAAAACAGGAATTACATTTCATCAAATGACAGAAAAACTTGATGCGGGAGATATTTTAATGCAGGCATCATTTGATATACCGCCCTATGCTACAGGAGGAGCCCTTAAAAATAAGGCTGCAAAAGTAGCGGAGCTTATGACAGGAGAACTGTTGGATGATTTGAAAAACAATAGAATTATTCCGCTGGCGCAGGATGAAAATAAGGCGGTATACAATAAATACCCGTTTGATGGAATTGATTTTGTTGATTTTAAAGATACAGCACAAAAAATCTGTGACAGAATAAGAGGGCTAAAACCCTGGGCTTATTGCTCCTGCGTATTAAAAACCAAAACCGGCGAAAAGGTTTACAGAATAAAATCCGCAAAAATTGTAGAATTGAAACAAAACACACCACCCTTTAACACAGGAGAAATTATAAGCATAGACTGTTCAAAGAAGCTTTTTACCGTAAAATGCGCCGACCACGCAGTTGAAATAAAAGTATTTTAAGACAATATAAACCCTTATGTTATCTGGAAGGGGCATTTAGAGCAGCGGGCTTTTGGATGAAGCATTAAATTATCTTCAAGGTCATACATTCTTGCAACCCTTGTTATAAGCTTGCTTTGACAAACGGGACACAAAAGTACAAACCCCTTATTGCCCTCATTTTCAATAATCAAGTTTTTCATCTCCTCAATATCAACCCCGGATTTAACCCTGCCAAAATGAAAATCTTCATTTTTTTCATAGATTTTAATTTCACCCAGACTCGTTTTAAGGCCTTTTGCAAGTTTCTGTCTTATTGTGGATGACAAAAATAGTTCAACTCCGGATTCAATATTAGAAATTTCATCCACCGTTAAATTGCATTTCTTTGCAAGCCCAATCTGTGATAAACCTAATTTTTCCCTTGTTTCGGACACAAACTGTGCCAGAGTGGGATATTTTTTAACTTCCTTCAATACTTTAATCCTTATTTAAAAAGTTTTAAAAAGGGCGAAAAATTAATTTTTCGCCCGAAAATTTGTGTATTTAACCCGGGCTAAATACCCTAGGCTGCAGCTTTTTGAACAGCTCTTTTATCTTTAATCTCCTTATCCCACGCAAGAAGCACACTTGCAAAGAAAATACTTGAATATGTACCGACAGCAATACCAAGAATCATCGCAAAAATAAATTCTTTTGTGGTGGAACCGCCGAAGAAATACAAAGCACCCAGTGTTAAAAGGGTTGTAATTGATGTATTCAAGCTTCTTGCTAAAGTTTGATTTACAGAAGCGTTCACAATTTCATTAAAAGTATATTTTTTAGCTAAAAATCTGTTATTTTCACGAACTCTGTCAAATACAACAATTGTATCGTGAACGGAAAAACCGACAACCGTTAATACTGCCGTTATAAAAAGCGCATCCACATAAACATTTGAAAATATGGACATAATTGCAAATACACCGATTACAAACAAAGCATCATGCACTAAAGATAATAATGTAATTACCGCATAATCAGTCTTAAATCTAAACGATATATAAACAACAATTCCCAAAAACGCCAGTAATAATGCTACAATAGAATTTTTTAACAATTCTGACCCTAATGAAGGTCCTACCGATGTTGTTTGAACAAGCTCGGCAGAATCAACATATTTGGATACTATATTATCAATTTTCGCCGTGGTTTCTCCGGTTTTATCATCAATAAAACCTGTTTTAACGGAAATTATATTTTTAATGCCGTTTGTTGATGCCTGACCTGCATTATCATTATTGATATTTTGAACAATCGGGGTCATAAACCCTTCTTTTATCATATCTTCTCTGATTTTACCGATATCATCAACAGTGACATTATCTTTTGTTGCATACTGCAAAATTGTTCCGCCCGTAAAATCAATCCCAAGTTTAATCGGAGCATGGTTTGGCTGTGTTGCCATAAGATAAATAATGGCAGCAACACATGGAATTAAAAATAAAGCACTTATTGCAAGCCAGAGCCATCTGAATTTTACAACATCTATTATTTGTTTTTGGTTCATTAAATTAGGGTTAGCCATTTTATTATATTTCTCCTTATATCAAGAATTTCTTTTTGTTTTTTAACCGCATCTGTTATTTTAATCAAGCACTCCGAATTTTGCTTTCTCTTTTTTGGTTTCCGTTGCAACAAAGGCATTTTGAATATCAGACTGCTTCAGGCCGAATAATGCGGGATGTTTTAATTCTCCGGTACCAAACATTAAATGCATAAAGTTTTTAGTTACGGTAATTGCAGAGAACATACTTACAAGAACACCTATTGCAAGAGTTAAAGCAAAACCTTTAACTATGCTTGTTCCCAAAACATAAAGAATAACGCAGGTGATAATTGTTGTCATATTTGAATCGAAAATACTTGTAAAAGCTCTGTCGAAACCTGAATTAATAGCTGTAAATAAGCTTCTTCCCGCCTTCAATTCTTCTTTCGTACGTTCAAAAATTAAGATGTTAGCATCTACCGCCATGCCTATACTTAAGATAAAACCTGCAATACCTGCAAGGGTTAATGTTACGGGAATTATCTTAAATATTGCAAATACAATAACACTATATATGCAAAGTGCAACGCACGCAATAACTCCGGGTAATCTATAATATAAAATCATAAATATCATAACCAGAGAAAGCCCGATTAAGCCTGCAAATTTAGACTTTTGAATACTGTCTGCCCCGAGTGTAGGCCCTATGGAATTTTCTTCAATAATTTGAGCACCCACAGGCAAAGCTCCCGCATTTAATAAATCAACCATCTCTTTTGCCTGTTTATATTCAAATCCGTCCCCGCCGCCTGTAATTTGAGCATTTCCGCCTGTTATTTCTTCATTAATTCTCGGTGCAGATTGCAATTTTCCGTTAAAGAATATAGCCATCGGCTGTCCCACAAGCCTTCTTGTAAGAGCACCGAATTTCTTCGCCCCTTCGGGATTAAATTCTAATGAAACAATCCATTCTCCCGTTTGAGATGTTGCAACCGATGATTTCTTTAAATCCTTACCGGTGAGACCCGTAGTTTTCCATTGAGGTTCGCCGTTTGCATCAGTGCCTGCAGGCTCTTTAAATTCAAGTTCAGCTGTTTCACCTAAAAACTCTTTAGCTTTAGCGGTATCTGAAATATTGGGTATTTCAATCAAAAGCCTGTTTTCACCAACCTTTTGTACAACAGTTTCCCCTACACCCAGAGCATTTACACGGTTTTCAATTGCATATTGCAAACTGTCCATAATTTCAGGTGTAATTTTTTTAACCGCTTCAGATGTCTGCGCCTCAAGCATTAATCTTGAACCGCCGACTAAATCAAGCCCTAAAGACGTTGGTTTTTTCCATATAACAGCTATAGATATTATAACTATTAATACAATCGCCCAGAAGAGAATAATCTTGTTTTTCATTTATATATTTCCCTGTATTTTCTATTTTGCTTATTTTATATATTTTTTCTTTATTATTCTAACAAAAAAACAAAATCAAGTTAAGTAATTAACAAAATTTATCCGATAAGACTAAGACAGGTATTATATCAGATGAATTTTAAACCACTTAAACTAGTATTTATTATTTATTTAATGATTGAATATTAAAAATATTAAGAGCCCCTATTGCTGAGCTTGTTGAAATATCCTCCGCAAATGGTGCTGCAATGGTTTCATGATGTCTTGCATTCACTTCTTTATAATTAAAAATATATTTTAAATATTTTTGCATATATTCAAAATAATTCTTGCAATCTTTCCTGTAGGGAGCCTCTGTATAGTTTAAAGCAGAATTAAACAGCTTTCGGGCTTTTCTTGAAGCTTTAGTATATGGTTTTATTTCACCTTGTTCATTTGCCAGTTTTCTTATATTATTGAAAAGGTTATATCTGTCTTTTGAATCAAGCAGGATAGGACTGGAATCATTAAAATTTGAATACCAGCTGCCATCTATAAATTCTTTTTTTGGATTTTTTACAAATATGGCCTCAGGATGTTTGAGGGTTTTCTTAAAAGCATTTTTGTATACTTCAATATCTTCCGGTGCCATTGCACCAAAGTCGCAATTTTTCTCAAGCTCTTCAAGAGCCCATTCATTATTTTTCTTTTTGCCCAGCATTTCAAGTTTTTCAATACCAAGTCCTTTTGTTCTTTCTATATCAATCATTTGCTGAAAATGCTGCAGTTCATGCCTTAAAATTGATACAAATCTGCTTCTGTCACATTTTTCAAGTTGCTCAAGATTCACACAAACAGAATTTGAATATTTATCATACGCTGCAATATAATTTTTATCCTTCGATGTATCAAAAATCAAAATTGGGGAGTTTTTGCCGCCTTTATTATAGCCTAAATCCAAAGTAAGCCTGTTATATGCTTTATTTATAAATTCTTTATCATCTTTTATATCATAAAGCTTTAAATATTCTTGTTTCACATCATCAGAAAACTTTAATTCTTTTTGAAGTCCATCAATTCCGGCAAATTTATTAATTTGAGAATTGATTTTCTTGTTGGATTCATTTAAAGAACTTATTTTTTTAGATAATCCTTTTTGATTTTTGAAATCTTCGGCAAAATCTTTTCTAAAGCCTATTTTACCGTATTTAAGCTGATTTTTTATATTTCCTATATTATTTTTAAAAGTTTTTGCAGATATTACCGCATCCACACAAGAAGCACCAATCTCTTTTAAATCTTTCCTTAATTTTACATTATCATTTTCTTTAAAACTTTGAACAGCATTTTTAACATTTTTTATCATATTAAAAGCACTGAATATAGCATAACCCGTGCCCAGTATTGCAGCTCCCGCAACAGAAGAAATACCCATTAAGGGAAGGGTACACATTGCACCGGTCGTTATAATTCCGGCAGTTACCGCCATAACGGGATGCTTTAAAGGAAAAAGAGCCATATCTTTTATCCTGCCGCATGCCCCGCCAAGAAAAAGTCCGGCACCTTCAATAAAGCCTATTTTTGAATCATCATCGCTATTTTTGGTTTTATTGCCGCAAAAAAATGTTTTGTCACATTTATATTCCAAATGCGGTTTTCTAACCGCCGTACTATGTTGGCGGTTATTATAATTCTGTATTCGTATATCAACACGGTTTATATTTAGCATCACTTTTTAAAAACTATAAAATTTCTATGATTGTAAAATGATAAAACGTAAAAACAAATTTTATTGCTCTTGAAATCAAAACCAAAAAACCAATTCATCAAACAAAAAGCACCTGTTCAGGTGCTTATAATTTTTTCTTCTCTCACTCCGCTAAAGTCTAGCAGCCTTAGCTTAATTTTTAAATTCTTTTTTAGTTGTTAATAAATCTTTATTCATTCCTCTTTTTATTCCGTAAACCTTGCTGTTCTTATTCCCGAAACAGCCTGAGCCATCACTCCTTTCGCTTCCATTCCTTCTCTCAATTCTTTAGTGGTTTTTATCTTTTTCCTTGACTTGTTTTAAGTAAATAACAATCCTCCATGCTATGCAAGCAGATTTTTATTAAATTTTTTTTACAATTGACCATGCCCTTTGGTGCTTGGGGATAAACTTATTTTTACAACTCTTAACTTAACATTTATAAACATTTCCCGTTCTTAAAAATCCATGGTTTTTGCCCCTTAATGCCCCGATAGTTTTCAAAACTGGCCTTAATCAAAAATACGGTGTATTATTTTTTTGTTATGAAAGTTATTAATTTCATTAAATATATATTTAAATTTAATAAAGCATTAACTCTAAAAATAGCGGCATTATCCTTTATGGCGTTAATTTTAAGCTTTAATACCGCATACGCGGATACTTCCGTCAAAATTAAAGATTTAAAATTTGATAATTCAGATAATCTCATTATTCTTGAATCTGATGGAGTTATTAATTTAAAAAAAGAATTAAAAGCGGAAGATGAAACGCAGGAAACAAAAATAACAGGCTTTAATGAAATTAAAAAAGGCTTTTTAAAAGAGCCGCAAAGAGCCTATGTTGATATATTCAATGCAACCATGGACGGCCCCACAAAAAATTATGAATTAAAAAATTCAATTTTTAAAACGGTCAGAATGTCCCAATTTCAAACCAACCCCAATATTGTAAGGATGGTTTTTACATACGCAAATGAAAACACACCGGTTAGTGATTTTCAGGTAATTGCAAACGATAAAATGATTGCTGTCAGGTATTCTAAAAATTTAAACAGGACATCAAAATACCGGATAATTTATTCAAACACTGATGATAAAGACAGAACCGTATTTTTTCAGAATATGGCAGCATCCCTCATAACAGAACCTGTTGTCCCGGTTAATAATATTAAAGACAACAAAGACGAATTAAACAGAATATTTGAAAAAAATAACGAACGGACAGCATCAGAAAAAGAATATAAACTTCAATCAAAATTTTATATAAATTCTATAGCGCAAAATCCTTCGGGCATCACCATAAAAGGAACAGGATTTTTAAGCCTGAAGCCTTCAATATTCCTTGATAACCCGAATAGAATGGTTATAGATTTTGATGATTCGGTACTTGCTAAAAATTTAAGAAATAAGACCTTTACGGTAGGAGAACCGGAAGTTGAGGCAAACGGCACGTTAAAGCCAAAAGAAACATTGAGGCTGGGCCAAAATTCCACAAATGTTTCAAGAATTGTAATTCAAGGAGCTGAAGCCAAAAATTACAGAGCGGTTATTTCCCCTGATTTGCAAAATATTTATATAGCAAAACGCTCCGATGTTATAAATACAAAAATAACAGAAACTCAAAGTGTCGTAAAATCGGTTAAATTAACTCAGAATACAATTGAAGAAGATGAAAAGGAAAAAATTATAACTTCATCTATTGAATTTAATTTAACGGAGCCTGTAGCATTTTCAACCTTTGAAGAAAATAAAAATCTTTACATAGATTTTAATAACGTTTCATCCATTCAAGACAGCTTTATGGAAGAGCTTAAAAAATACAGTGCGGAAGTTCAAAACGTAAGGCTTGCGCTTGATAAACTAAGAATTGTGTTGCCGCTCGGGGATAACACTTTAAATGTTCAGGTTAAAATCACCCCCGATGCAAAAAATATAATCGCGCAGATAAAGAAAAAAGAAATAACAGAACAAAAAGAAGAGCCTGTCATTTCTAAAGCAGAAAAAAAAGAGCCTTCAATTTCAAACCTTTATAAAGTAGTAATTGACCCGGGGCATGGAGGCTCTGATGTCGGAGCTACAAGAGACGGAATTTATGAAAAAAATATAACGCTCTCAATTGCAAAGATGGTTGAAAAAAATCTGGCCGCTAAAAAAGTGCAGACCACAATGACAATGGAAAAAGATAAAACCGTATCCCTGCAGGAAAGATGCGACATTTCAAATAAAACAACGCCTGATGTTTTTGTAAGTGTGCATGTAAATTCAAGCGTAAATGATGCCATTTATGGTGTTGAAACACACTGGTGGAAACAGGACAGCGTTGAATACGCAAAAATTGTACACTCCCACCTTGAAAAGAATTTTGCCAAATGGAAAACAAAAGACAGAGGTTTGTTTAAGTCGCAATTTTATGTTATAAATCATACTGAAGCACCTGCAATTCTTGTAGAGATAGGGTTTATTTCAAATGCAGATGAAAGAGAAGCCATAATCACCGAAAAAAGACAATCGGAAAT
>CAQTPN010000013.1 GCA_948888345.1 uncultured bacterium
ATTATACTATGAATATAAGAAATGTGTCAGGAGATTTAATAGGCGGTTTTATTGCAGCTACTGTTGCGCTTCCGCAGGCACTTGCCTTTGGTACTATGACGGGGGCGGGGGCATTATCGGGGCTGTATGGTGCCATGTTTTTGTGTTTATTTTCAGGGCTTTTTGGAATTAATGTTCCTTTGATTTCAGGCCCCACGGGTCCGGCTGCTATTATTATCGCGTCAATTTATGCATCTCTCGGCGGAAATTTAAGTGCACTCTGGGCGGTTTTATTTCTTGCAAGTATTTTTCAAATTATTTTGTCATTTACAAAAATTCCAAACCTTGTAAAATATGTGCCCTATCCTGTAATTTCAGGCTTTATGAATGGTGTCGGAGTAATTCTTATTATTCTTCAGCTGGCACCTTTAATGGGTCTTAAAACTTATCCTACTCCCATTTCCACTTTTAAAAATTTATCATTTATTTTATCAAATATAAACACGGATGCACTTGTAATAGGTTTATTCAGTCTCGGAATTTTAATTTATACCCCGAAGGTTATAAAAAAATATATCCCGTCTGAAATTTTTGCATTAATATTTGGTACGATTTTTGCCTGCATTTATAAAATGGATGTGCCTACAATCTCAGGATTAACAGGTACATTGCCTTCTGTTGTAATGGCTGATTTTTCAAACATAATAAAAATTTCTACCCTTGCTGTTATGGTAGCTGTAATTTGTTCAACAGAAAGCCTTATGTCCGGGCTTGTTGTAACTTCTTTAACCAAAAAGAAGATTAATAACCAAACCCTTATTTTTGCACAGGGAATAGGAAACTCAATAGGTTCCCTTTTTGGAGGGATTTCTGGTGCGGGTGCCGCTATGAGGTCTGTTGCGGCCATAAAAACCGGTGCGACAACAAAATTATCCACAATCTTTTGCGGAATATTGATATTATTTGCAATCCTGTACGGGGATGAACTTGTAAATATGATACCGATGGCAACCCTTGCCGCCATTCTAATCCGTGTCGGATATAATATCATTGATACAAAGCTTTTAAAAGTACTTCCCTTTGCCCCAAAAGAAGATTTAGGGGTTATGTTCCTTGTTTTCTTTTTGACAATTTTTCATGACATTATTTTTGCAGTAGGGGTTGGTATTACATTATCTGCGGCACTTTTTGCAAAACAGCTTGCAGACAGAACCACCTTAAATATTAAAGAGGTTGAAGACAGTGAAATTGTAAGGCTTGAAAAAAGGCTTCATGATGAAAGCGATTATAAAATAAGGGTTGTGCATATTCAGGGAGAATTTTTCTTTGGTTCTGCAAGCCAGATTATCTCGCAGTTTGAAGAATTATTAGGCACAAAGCATATAATACTCTGCTATGATTCTGACAGAAAACTTGATATCAGTGCAGTTTTTGCTCTTGAAGATATCTTGACAAGATTAAAATCTCAAGGGGTTAAAGTCTATCTTGTTTTGAGAAATGTTGAAATTTTAAAGCAGATTAATGAATTAAATATTGAAAGACAGCTTGAAGATGATGAAATTTTCTTTGAGGAAATTGATGCAATTCAGCATGCTAAAGAAGAGTTCAGAAAATATGTAAAGCTGGGTAATACCTCTCAAGCGAATAAAAAACGCGGATTTTTGTTTCATTTTAAGAAGTAAGTTTCAGCAACTTCTTCTTATTTAATTCCTTTTGGAAAAAGTTCCTGAAACAGTTTCAAGAACAATACAAAGAGGGATATTAAAATGACACAAAAATTAGAATTGTATAGATGCAATGTTTGCAAAAATATTGTAGAAGTTGTATTAAACGGGGATGGTGCACTTGTATGCTGCGGCGAAGAGATGGAGCTTTTGACCCCGAATTCAACTGACGGGGCAGGCGAAAAACATGTTCCCGTTATTGATTATGAATGCGAAGGAGCAGGTGTAAAAATCAGAGTGGGGGAGTTTCCTCATCCGATGGAAGAGAGCCATTACATCCAATTTATTGAAGCAATTTCAAAAAGCGGAAAAACTATCCACAGAGAATACTTGTATCCAAATGAAGCACCGCAGATTACCATAAATTGCAGAAGCAACCTTGGAAAAGCTGACGGTTTAAAGGCAAGGGAATACTGTAATATCCACGGACTATATATTACAAAAGGGGAATAAAAATGAAAATGGACAATAAACTTTTAGAAGATTTAAACGAGCAGGTGAACAGAGAATTTTACGCTGCCTATCTTTATTTTGCAATGGCCACATATTTTACTGAAATTAATATGGAAGGGTTTGCAAAATTAACCAAAAACCATGCTAAAGAAGAACTTGACCATGCTAAAAGGATTTATGATTATATAATACTTCGGGATGAAAAGGTTAATTTATTAAAAATTGATGCTCCGGATACAAATTGGAATAATCCGATTGATGCAATCAATGCGGCATTAGACCATGAGAAATTTGTAACCGATAATATTCATAGAATTTATAAAACATCAAAAGAAAAAGGGGACTACCCGCTTGAAGTTTTTATTCAGTGGTTTGTTCAAGAGCAGGTGGAAGAAGAACATCTTTTTCAATCCATGCTTGATAAGATGAGCCATGTACAAGATTGCAGCTGTGAAATTGTAAATATTGACCGTGAATTGAAACTTGAAAGCAACTATGTGGAATAAAATTTAAACAGTGTTTAAAATAATACTTATCTGCTTAAAAGCCCTGAACTTTCGGGGCTTTATTATTTGATTTTGATTAATATCTAAATAATGATATAATCAACATATGGATGAATTAACAAGAGCCAGAGTAGATAATTTAATTTCATTAAGACAATCTTTGCTCATGCTGCTGCCGGTGCTTATCGGCGGAACAATCGGTTTATTTTTTATAAGCGGGTATACAGCAGCAAGAATTGTTTTTGCTGTTCTTGGTATATATTTTATAATAATTCTTGCACGCAGTTTATGCGGAACAATAATTGAAATAAATCAGATTTTATACAAAAAGGAGAAAGCCGAATGGAAAATGTGGTTGAAATAATACTTCAGGTGGCTGTAGCTGTGACATTATTATATGTTGTAATTACTGTAGGAAATGCTTTAAAACTTGCTTCTTATCACCCCGAAGTAATGAATGAAAAAGCGGAATCCAAAGAATAGGCTATATTCTTTTTGCGCAGTATTTTTCAATTGAGCATTCCGCACAGTTTGGTCTTGTCGGTTTGCATATATTCTGCCCGTGCGTTACAAGCAATGTATTAAAATCTATCCAGTATTTAACGGGTAATTTCTCCCGAAGTGCAAATTCTGTTTCCTCGGGATTTTTTGTTTCAACATATCCCAAACGGTTTGAAATTCTGTGCACATGAACATCCACGCATATTGCAGGCTTATTAAATCCCTTTGTTAAAACCAGATTTGCCGTTTTTCGCCCTACTCCTTTGAATTTTATAAGTTGTTCAATCTCATCCGGCACCTTTGAATTATATTTTTCAACCAATTCTTTTGACAGATTAATAATCTGCTCTGCTTTATTCTGATAAAAACCCACAGGATATATTGCGCGCGACAGCGTATCAACATCAAGCGCACCTATAGCTTTTGGAGTTTTTCCAAGTTCAAGCATTCTCATAGCGCAGGGGTATGTCGTCTTATCGTTTGTTCTGAGGCTTAAAATGCAACAAATAAGAACAAGATACGGGTCTTGCACTTTTTCCATAAATTTTACAAATTCCGTTTGGGTTACCCTCATTGTGGAATTGTCTTTTTTCAGGTTTTCAACTATTTTATCTATATTCATCATGAATGCTTTTTGACATATAATATAGTCATGATTATAATACAAAATAATATTTAATAAGGAGATTTAAGCTTTTATGAGTAATGCTATTGATATAACTGATTCTACCTTTGAAAATGAAGTTTTAAAAAGTGATTCCGTTACCGTGGTTGATTTTTGGGCACCATGGTGCGGGCCTTGCAGAAAAATGGGACCCGTTCTGGATGAAATCGCAGGTGAATTTGACGGTAAAATCAGAGTTGCAAAAATTAACACGGATGAAAACTTAAAAACTGCCAAAGAATATCAAATTTCAGGCCTTCCAAGTATTGTAATCTTTAAAAACGGCGAGGCAAAAGAAACCCTTGTAGGCCTTATGCCAAAATCTGCCATTGTATCTAATATTGAAAAATATTTAGGATAATTATTTTTCCACCCTGCCTTTTAATTGGCCGCAGGCGGCATCAATGTCCGCACCGCGCTCAAGGCGTACTGTTACTTTTTTGCCGGAGGCCTCTAAAATATATTTAAACTTCATAATATCTTTTTTATCCGGCTTTTTAAAGTTTATATCGGTATTTACAGGATTATAGGGAATAAGGTTGACATTGCATTTTAAATCTTTCATAAAATATGCAAGCTCTGCTGCGCATTCTTTTGTATCGTTTAATCTGCCGATTAAAACATACTCAAGAGTTACCCTTTTTCCTGTTTTTTCCGTATAAAATTTCAGAGCCTTCTTTAATTCTTCAATATTATATCGTTTTTCAACGGGCATAATCTGTTCCCTTAAGGCAGAATTTGGCGCATGAAGAGAAATTGCAAGGGTTGGAATAAGTTCTTCATTTGAAATATCATAAATTTTTGGAACAATTCCGCAGGTTGAAACGGTTATCCGTCTTATTCCTATCATAAGGCAGTTATTGATAAGTTCAATTGCTCTCATCATATTGTTATAGTTATTAAAGGGTTCACCCTGCCCCATAAATACAACATTTGTAACTTTGAGTCCGGTATCTCTTTGTATTGTTAAAATTTGCTCTAAAATCTCATAGGGTTCAAGATTCCTTATTATCCCTCTTTGTCCTGTGGCGCAAAATTTGCATCCCATAGCACACCCTATTTGAGAGCTTACGCAGGCTGTTAAATTTGCGCGGTTGTCAAATCTCATTAATACGCACTCTGCCGTTTGCCCGTCTTTATATTCAAGCAGATATTTAAGGGTGCCGTCAGTGCTTATTTGTTTTGTTTTAATTTTAACATCTGTAATATAGGAGATTTCAGAAAGTTTTTCCCTCAAATCTTTTTTAATATCGGTCATTTCATCAAAATTTGAAGCATTTTTGGTGTAAAGCCAAGATAAAATCTGCGAAGCTCTGAATTTCTTTTCTCCAAGTGATTCCATAAAATTTTCAAGTTCATTTTTATCTAAACCTGAAAGTCTTATTTTATTTTCTTTTGTTATATCTTCCATATTCAAAAATTTTAACATAAAATAAAAAATGAGATTTGAAGGAATTTTTATGGAAAAGATTAATATTATAGGCGGCGGATTGGCAGGTTCTGAGGCTGCATTATATCTTGCTCAAAGAGGATATAAAATTGATTTATATGAAATGCGCCCGAAAAAGCAGACAGGCGCACATACTACCGGAGATTTTGCGGAATTTGTCTGTTCAAACAGCCTTGGCAGCATTGCCCCGACTTCTGCAAGCGGTTTATTAAAACAAGAAATTGAAATTCTGGGGTCAAATTTAATGGCTTTAGCCAGAACACATTCTGTTCCATCCGGTAATTCTCTGTCTGTTGATAGATTTGGTTTCAGCAGGGCAGTATCAAAGCTTATTTTAGAGAATGAAAATATCAATGTTATAAATGAGGAAGTTGAAAAAATCCCTGAAGGGCTTACGCTTATTGCAACAGGGCCCCTAACTTCACCTGTTTTATGTGAAGACTTGTGTAAAAAATTCGGAGAAGAGCATTTTAAATTTTTTGATGCAATAGCCCCGATTGTAAAAAAGGAAAGTATTGATTTTGATAAAGCATTTTTTGGTGCAAGATGGGATAAGGGAGATGCGGATTTTATAAATTGTCCGCTGAATCGTGAAGAATATTTAAAATTTTATGATATTTTAATAAATGCACAAAAAATAGAATTAAAAGATTTTGAAAAAGAAACACTTGATAAAGCTTTAAAAGGCGGGGCAAAGTTTTTTGAAGGGTGTATGCCAATTGAACAAATAGCATCAAGAGGAATTGATACCCTTCGTTTCGGCCCGATGAAACCTGTAGGGCTTTTTGACAGACGTAAATTTAAAGAGGGGGATGAAGAAAAATTTAAAAAACAGCAGTTTTATGCTGCGGTGCAGCTTCGTCAGGATGATAAAGAGGCAAATTTATATAATTTAGTCGGGTTTCAAACTAATTTAAAATGGGGTGAGCAAAAACGCTTAATACAATCAATTCCCGGTTTGGAAAATGCGGAAATTACCCGCTATGGAGTTATGCATGCAAATACTTTTATAAACAGCCCGAAAATTTTAAATAAAAGCCTGCAGACATTAGTTTCTCCTAACCTGTTTTTCGCGGGGCAGATTACAGGGGTGGAAGGATATACAGAAAGCATAGCAACAGGTTTATTTGCTGCAATTAATATTTCAAGATATCTTGAAAATAAAACCTTAATTGAGCTTGAAAGTGTATCAATGCTTGGAGCTTTGATTGATTATATAACATTTAAAGAACATAAAAATTTTCAGCCTGTAAATTCAAACTGGGGCATAATAAAAGAAATGGAAATGCCCAAACAGGTGCGCAAAAATAAAGAGCAAAAAAATACTTTGTATGCAAATCGTGCAATTGAATATGTTAATAATTTAAAAAATATGATATAACATATAAGTTAATTTATTTTATACGGAGTATTAAAATATGGAAATTTATGCAAAAAATCCGCATGAAACACAGGCAGATGTCATTATCACAGGCTTTTTTGAAGATGATAAAGCATTGAATGATATCCAAAACGGTCTGGATGAAAAATTCGACGGTGCTGTTTCAAAAAAAATCCTTGAAAAGGAAGGTTTTAAGGGAAAATATTTAGAAACATTTGTTCTTCCTCTTGATGGTTTAAAAATTCTGGCTGCAGGCCTTGGTAAAAAAGAAGAATTTAATACGGATAAGGTAAGAGAAATAGCCGCAAAAACTGTTAAACAGGCTGAAAAATTAAGCAAAAATAAAATTGTAGGCTTTAATATTCAAAATAACGGTGCTATGTGCTGTTGTAAAATCTCTCACAATGTGGCTTTAGGTGCCATTATGGGTGAATACGATTTTGATAAGTATAAAACAAAGAAAAATGAAGAAAAAATCAGTAAGGTTGAAATTTTAACGGAAAAGATTGATAAATTTACCCCTGCAATCAATCAGGCAAAAATTATCGGCGAAGCTATGAATTTTACCAAAGATTTAATTTTTGAACCTGCAGAATATGCAACGCCTGCTAAAATTTCAGAAATTGCTGAAAATCTTGCAAAAGAAAACGGGCTTGAAATTAAGGTTTTTGGTAAAGATGAACTTAAAAAAATGAATTTTAATGCATTTTTAGCAGTTGGCCAGGGCAGTGTTCAAGAGCCTAAGTTTATTCATTTAAAATACACTCCTGAAAATCCGAAGAAAAAAATTGCAATCATAGGAAAGGGTATAACATTTGATTCAGGAGGCCTGGATATTAAACCCCCGGCTTCCATGCTTACTATGAGAACTGATATGTCTGGCTGCGCTTGTGTTTTAGGTGTTATGAAAGCTATAGCGCAATTGAAACCGGATGTTGAAGTGCATATGTTATCTGCACTTTGTGAAAATATGCCTTCAGGCTCAAGCTATAAAGTCGGAGATGTTTTAATTGCAAAGAACGGCAAAACAATTGAAGTTGATAACACTGATGCGGAAGGCAGATTGACCCTTGCAGATGCCCTGACCTATGCTGATGAATTGAATGTTGATGAAGTGATTGACGTTGCAACCTTAACAGGTGCCGTGATTGTTGCTCTCGGAAATACTATAACGGGTGTTATGGGGAATAATGAAGAGCTGGTAAGAGCACTTGTTGAAGAAGGTAAAGAGGTTGGAGAAACCCTCTGGGAAATGCCTATTTTAGATGATATGCAGGATAATTTAAAATCAGATATTGCAGATATGAGAAACACAGGTTCAAGATATGCAGGTGCAAGTGTTGCTGCAAGATTTTTATCCAACTTTACAAATTCTAAAAAATGGGCTCATCTTGATATTGCAGGCACTGCCTTTATAGATAAACCTTACAAAGAACTTAATAAAGGTGCAACAGCCGCAATGGTCCGCACGCTTATTAACCATATTACAAAATAAAATATTTAATAATATTTTAAAATCCGGCATGGCTTTTGCTTTTTGCCGGATTTTTTATTCCGGTTTATTTACAACAATCTGCGGGAAGGGTATTTCAATCCCTAAATTATCAAATTTTTCTTTTATCCTTAAATTAAACTCTCTTTTAATTACCCATTGAAATTGCGGATATGTTTTAATTCTGCATTTAATAAGAATGGAACTGTCATCAAAGCTGTCCAGCCCTAATACTTCAATATCATCAAGCACCATATGTTGAAAATTGGCATCATTCTTAAGCTCATCTCCGGTTTGTTTTAAAATATTCATGACATTTGAAATATTTTCTTTATAGGCAACGGAAATATCTAAAACAGAATAAGAAAAGCCCCTTGTCTGGTTAGTGACGATATCTATAAGCCCGTTTCTTACATAATGCACGCACCCTTCGTATGACCTTAACATTATCATGGTAAGAGTTACCCGCTCAACGGTTCCTGCAACTCCCTGTACTTTAACAACATCACCTACTCTGATTTGTCCCGTAAGAAGAATATTTAATCCTGCAATGACATCTTGAACAAAACGCTGCGCACCAAAACCTACTGCAACACCAAAAACTCCGGCTGTTGCTAAAATCGGCTTCATGTCTATCCCTATATCCTCAAGGATATTTGTCCCGAAAAATAAAAATATAACCGTATCCATTATAGATAAGAGAATCAGCCGCAAAGTGTTATATTGCTTTTGTGTTTCTAAATCTTCAAGCTTTAGAATTATTCTTTTCATTATTTTGTTTATTATGATATTTGCGAATTTTAAAGCCGCAAAGAATAAAAATAATTCAACAATAATTTTTAATAAAAGACCCATATCAATTTTATTTAAAAATGCTAAAATAGCACCGTTTACCACTTTTTCCATTATATTTTCCTTATTTAATTTTTTAAAAGATTATACCATACAAAAATTAATCCTTTAGATTGACTTAAATTTAAACCCGAAGGCTAATCTATTTTTCTTTAAAAATGTATAAACTTTTTATTGAAGAGGAGTTTATGATTAAAGAAGCAAAGAAAACAGAAACACCTTCAAAAGAAGTGTTTCATAAAAAAATGCACATGACGGCAGAAAAATTTTTAAGGCAGAAACAGTATAAAAGTGCAATTGTGCCTTATTTGAATTCTATGCTCGCAAATAAGAAAAATATTAATACATATATCGGTATTTCAAAGGCTTATAAAGGCTTGAAAGATTATGATAAAGCTATTAAATATCTTAAAAATGCTGAAAAATTGGAAGATAAAAATTTTGAAATATACTATGAGCTTGGTATAAATTATCTGCTTTGCGCAAAACCTTATCTTGCGGTTGAATATTTTAAAAAAGCTATAAAATTAAATCCAAAAAATCTTCATGCGCAAATTCAGCTTGCAATTTCTCATGAGCTTCTTGATGAGCCTGAAATGTCGTTGATGATATATGATAAAATTTTGGAAGAGAAGCCTGAATTTATCCTCTGTTACAACCATAAAGCGGGGCTTTATATGCAGCTTGGCGAATTTGAAGAGGCTGCAAGGGTTTTTAAACAAATTTTAAAAATTAATCCTGATTATTTCAGGGCAAATCTCGGGCTTGGAATTTGTTTTGATAAACTAAAAAGGCAGCATTTTGCCGTAAGGTATTATAAAAAATATATTGCAAAAAAACCAAATTCTGATACAACGCGTGCACTTGTCGGCAGAATTGTAGAAATATATTCTAAAAAACCTGATTCAAACAGAAGATTGCAAGTTGTAAGTTAGGCTGTATAAACATTCTGTTTGGATGCATTGTTCTGATTATTTTTATAAGAACCGAGGAAGCTCTGGAAAAGCATTTTCTGGCTGTTATTCAAAGTATAGTAAAGAGGTTCTCTGTAGGGAACGCCTGAATTCGGGTTTTCGTAGGTGTCTCTTAAATTTCCGTTGTGGAAATATTTGTCTTTTGTCATTTTTTCATTTAATTTCGGCAAGCCGAAACCAAGGAAAGCAACAACAACAGCAAGGGCTGCTGTTTCGAATTTAGCCCCTATGCCTTTTCCGAATTTTGATATCGGGTTCGTGCTTGTATCCTTTAAAATATTTGAAAGCTCGTCAAATGCTGAATTTGAAGCATCCTTAGCCTGAATTGCGGCAATGATTTCTTTACCGGGTTTTGTAAAGTCAAAGTCTTTACCGAGGAGCTTTTTAGATGCTTGAGTTAAAACGCCGTCAGTGCCTTTTCCTGTTTTTGCTCTGTCAAAGGTCAACACTTTACCAACATTCCCTTTGTTGTTGTCAACAAAATTCAAAAATCTTGTAAGTGTTTCTTTGCCGTCAATATTTGCATAATTTGCAGTGATATCTTCGGCTGAAAATGCCGTTGTGCCTTTTTGCTGGAAGTATCCTAAGGCCTTTTTAAATCCGTTTGCATTTTCGGGAATATTGGTAAATGTTAACGGTAAGCCTGATTTTTTGGCCATTAAAACTGAAAGCCCCGCTTTAATTGCCTTCATTGCAAATGTTATGGTTAAAATTGTTGTAACATCGCGTCTTACAATTTCGCTTCGCTCATCCGCATCGCGTGCCTGTAAAAACCTTGGTATAAGTGTGCAGCTTGAAATAAGGGCAAGAAAAGCACCGCGCCCTGAATTCATTCCGCGCCCTTCGGTAAATTTATTCACTTTCTGAGCAAAGCTGCCGTCTTTTTGAACGTTTCTGCCAAGCTTTATGAGTGCGTTGTTAAAATTCTGTGAGATTTTTGGAGCAGTATTATTTATTTTCATCGTTTGCTGCTCCTTTTCTTTGTTTGTTTACCTGTGCATAGATTGCATCTGTTTCAGGATTTGTTTTATTTCTTGTATATAATTTTGGAATAATTGACATAAATAAACCTGTTGCAACAACCATCATGACGTTGGTTATAAATCTTGTTCCTATGCGGTTATCCCTGAAATTATCAATAAATTTTTCAACAATAACTTTGCTGTTTGCCGGCATATTCTTTTTTTGAACGGAAATGTATTGTTTTGCAAAGTCATTTGAATAATTTTTCATATCATCAACAATATCCCCGATTTTTAAAGGCTTTGCATCAGGAATAACTTTTGCTGTGAGAAAATCTCCCCAGCCTGTTGTATGAGCTTTTTTATCCGCAACAAATTTATCGTTTAAACGTGATAATAATTCATCTTTGGCATCAACAGGCTTACCGTCCTTCATTATTCTTTTATTGAACATACTCATAAAGAAATTTCTTTTGGGGGTGGAAGGGTCTTCTGCCTTTAGCATTAAATTAACGTATTCATCAATATCAATACTTGAAGAATCCTCAAATTGAGAGAATATACTCTGAAAAACATCTTTATAGAATGTCTTTTTGATTTCCATACCGGCATTTTTAAGTTCGTCGCCTGAAAGATTTTTAAAATCAATATCTTTAAATTTATTATCGCCTAAATTATTTACGGTGCCCTTCATAATATCGCTGAATATTGCAATATTATCAACGGGAACTTTATTTGCATCGCCGGAAAAACGGCTTGCGCCGGCCAAAACCAGTGCCGGAATAATAAACATACTCGGGCCGGTTGTAAATTCTCTGATTGCAACTTCAACTGCTGCCTTATAATTATTTTTCCCCGTTATATCTTTGTTTCTGTCAAGTGCGGCAAAGGTTCTCGGGAAGTTTGTTCCAAGCATATCCTGAACCGTAAAAGATGCCGCCATGCCTCCGCGTGCAATTGCTGCCCAAAAATCAATCATGCAGCTTGTAGGGTCAATACCTGTAAAAGAAACACTGTTTTGTTTACTTTTTGAATTTTGAAGTGCAGAATTTTTAGAGGATGCCGC
>CAQTPN010000014.1 GCA_948888345.1 uncultured bacterium
TATGCAAGCTTATGAGCAAAAATTGTTTGAGCATTTTTTCACATACTCAAATACGAAAACTGCCCAAAATCCTAAAGGATACCTTGTTCATGAAAATCCTATTGAAAAAGCAGGTTCTGCTGTCGGTGATTTAGGAAAGGATGTTGTTAATCTTACTAAAGCTCTAAAAGATGGTAAAAGCGACGATTCTTCTCTTGGAAGAATGAATGATTTAGGGATGAAGCTTGGCGCAGTTGGAATTGCAAGCTATCTTTTAACAAGAAAAACCACTCCGAAAGCAAAAATGATGGAATTTGTCGGTGCCGGTGTTTTCCTTTCCATGATGCAGTTATGGCAGAAGGCAGTTATTGCTGCTCCGATTAAGGCGCGTTTTGGGGTAGATATTAATCAGCAGTATGTGGATTCTATGGGAAGAAAGAAAGATTTACTTCTTGATAACCAGTACATTCCTGCCCTTGAAACTCCTGAAGAGCTTGATAAACTTGCAGATAATTTAAATCTTCCGAAAGATATGGAATACAGAAGAGAATACGCCAAAGAGTTAAGAAGAAAAATCGGTCTGCAGGGAAGAACGTTAAATATGTTAACGGTTGGTGTTGCAACTCCTGTTTTAACTGCTCTTATCTGCGGCGGTATTGAAAAATATGCTGACAGTGCAATTACCCAGCACAGCATTAATTCTGCAGATAGAAAATCTCAAAATTTTGCCAAACTTGTTAAATCAAAAGCCTCAAATCCCTTGTTTGACAGAGAAAACGGCTCTAAAATAATAAAAGAATACTCATCTAAAGGGGTAAAATCCGTTGATGATATTTTCTTTGATAACTTGGCAAAAGCTTTAAATCCTGTAAATGCTGTTGAAAACGGCAAAGTTACAAAAAAGATGCCTGATTTATCATCAAAAATCAAACAAGATTTGAAAATGCTTTTTGCGGACTCTATTGATAATAAAGAAGCAGCTGCCGGCATTTTTGATTTAATCTCAAAAAATGCAAAAGATGAAGGCGAAAATCTTGTTATAAAAACAGCTGATACGCTATCTCAGGGCACGGTTGATGTAAGAATTTCCAAAACAAATCTAAGAGAAGGTCTTGAAGATACTATGCAGCAAGTTAAAGAAGGCAAAGTATCTTATGACGGCGAGAGCATTATAGAAGCATTGAAGAAAAACAGCAGATTTATTGTGGATGCAGGGGTTAAGACTGTTGAATCTGATGCTCTTGAAACTCTTCAAAATCAATATATTAAAAGCTGTTTAAGAAATCCTGATGAAACAAGGACTGTTGCTCAAATTATTGAAAGCATCAAACAGGGCACCGAAAGCACATTTGATGCTATTGTTAAAAATGCAGATGATACACTTAGCGGAATTGAAGCTAAAAAGCATTTGACAGCCCTTCCTTATGAATTTTTAGATGATGCTGACAGTACTTTTAAAGACTTTATCCAAAATCAAAAAACTAAATTTGCTCCTGAATTTATGCAAAGGGTTGAAGCAAATTATAAAAATGGCGCAAGACAATTGGCGGCTTCTCTTGCAGGTATTGATGAAGTTACAAAATCAATGGAGCTTGCATTCGGAAAAGAATATAATAACATTGTTGAATGTGTTTTTGAGATTGCAAAACCTGACAGAAAACAGCTTAATCTTATGAGAAATAATTCAGAATATGCTTCTGAATATCTTCAAAAGGCAATCGAAGGCATAGCAAAGGATTCAAATAAATACGAAGCATTCATTAAAAAACTTGCAAAAGCTCCTGCAGTAAATGATGCAAAAAGAGCTGAAATTATTACAAAACTTGTTAAAGGTACAAATGAAGTACTGGATAGTACAGCTGCTGAAATTGACCCCAAACTTAAGACTTTATATGATATGTCAAGCTATACTGCAAGACGTTCAAAGGCACTTGTAGGTATTATTGAAAAATGGGCACTTGAATCATTCCCCGGAATTGATGCTACAAATAACAGAGTATTGCTTGCTGCTGATTTAGAAAAAAGAATTAATGACGGCACATTGAAGAAACAGTGGGATGCACTTCAGGCTAAATCACAGGTAAATCAAACATTTGAAGCATTTGTTGATGATGCAAGAAGAATTTTACATAAATCCACTCCGTCTGATTTTGCAAATACAAATTATATTCACGGCAACGGTGAATATTATAAGAGATTAAATGATATGCTCTTTAATCAGCCTTTAAGTTCTGATACCGTGAAGGCAGCAGGCGGAACGAAAGGACTTGCCGAAAAAATTGATGAACTGAGAGGTTCTCTGATGGCTGTCGGGTCGCGCGGTTCAGAGCATAAGCTTATCGCAGGTTCTCTGCAGTTTCCTCAAAATACGCTTGCGGTTGCAGATTATGTAAACAGTGCAAACACTCTTTGTAAAAAAGCATGGGATGAAAGCGGCAAAGAATTTTTCACCATTTGTGATGATATTGATGTAAAAAATGGTATAATAAGAAAGGCATTTGAAAAAACTCTTGTTGAACCGGATTCTATTAAATATCAAAAAGTCGGCAAATCTCTAAAAGATTTTGCATTTGAAAATGCAAGTCAGAAGTATAATTCTAAAACATGGATGAGAATTTTTGTACCGGTTGCAGCAGCTCTTGCAGGTGTTACCCTTTTATCCCAGATTTTCATCGGCAAAAAGAATAAAGACCAGCATTTATATATGGAAAAGAAAACATCAGGAGCAGTAGATGGAAATAGGCAATAATATATCAGCAAGCCCTTTGCTTCAACAACGTATTAAAAATAGCGAAGCTCCTAAAGCACAGCAGGAAGCGCAGATACAGCAGCCTGCTCAAACACTGACGGCTTTCCCGGGGAGTGATTTATTAAAAGCTTATGTGGGTTTAAATACAACTCAAGGGTATATGCAGGCTCAAAATGTTCAGGCTGTAAATGGTGTTCAAAATGTAAATAATAATAACGGCTGGCAAAATAGTTTAAGGTATCAATTGAGAAATAATGAAGCCAATATTTTTGCCGTTATTCCAAGAACAATGAATGCTCAGGATTTTGACGGCAATGCATTAATTCAGGGAAATGAAATCAGAGGAAATCTTGTAAATGCCGTTGGCAGGTTAGATGAAATTAAAGCTCTCGGGATGAATACGCTGCATATTCTTCCTATTCACCCCACAGGAAAAAACCATGCAATGGGAACGGCAGGTTCTGTTTATTCGCCGGATGATTTATTAAAAATAGACCCTGAAATTGTGGATGAGAATCCGCCTGCAGAGGCAAAGAAGGCAATTGAGGCTATTTATAAACAAAGAACCGGCCGTGATTTAGTTAAAATGGACAAAAACGACCCGGAAGTTGCTTTTGCACAATGTCAGTATTTTGTAGATGAGTGTCACAAGCGCGGAATTAGTGCCATGCTTGATTTACCAAGCTGTGTTTCTGTTGATTTTTCAGAAAGAAACCCTCATCTTATGGCAAAAGAAAAAGACGGCTCCGATAAAACCCCCGGCGGCTGGCAGGATATCAGGATGATGGAGCCCTGGGAAAATGAAGAAAAACGCATTTTAAATAAAGATTTAGTAGAACTTCACAGAAAATATGTGGATATGTGTATAGGCCTTGGAATGGATGGTATCAGGGCAGATGTAGGCAGGGCTAAACCTGTTGAATTCTGGAATGTTATTATTCCTTATTCAAGAAGCAAAGACCCTGAATTCGGCTGGCTTGCTGAAACCTATACCTATGAAGATGCCTCTCCGCAGTTAAATATGCCCCATGACAGGCCGGAAGATTTATTAAAAGCAGGATTTGATGCAATTTATGGCCAGTGGCATATCTTCAACCAGTGGACAAAAGCTGATGACCTTTACAATTATGTAAAAGAAAATATTGATATGAGCAACAGAATGACTGACGGCCAGAGAACGCTTATAGGTTCATTCTCAACCCACGATGACCAGAGCCCGATGTTCTACGGCGGTGCTCCATGGGTTATGCTTACAACTGCTCTTCAGGCAACATTGCCTCAAATGTGTCCGTATTTTGTAGATGGTGTTCAATCAGGTGATTATTATCTGTACCCTTATGAAGGTATGAAAAACCCTGAAACTCAGACAGACACAAACGAATGCACGGTTCATAAAGGAAGGCTTGATATCTTTAATTTTTCAAGAAAACCGGGTGGCGACCATCCTGAAATCGGTGAATTTATGAAATCTGCCATGGCTCTAAAAACAGGTGCAAACAAAGAAGTTATAAATAAAGGTTCTTTTGTTGTTCTTGAAACAGGCAATCCTGAAATTATTGCTTATGCAAGACATTTAAATGGCAAAACTCTTCTTGTTGTTGCAAACAGAAATGTAAACCACAGAAATTCAGGTGCAATCAATATTAACGGCTTCAAAAAAACTCAAAAACTTGAAAACCTTATTCCCGCTTATGGTGATAAGAGCCAGTTCCAGGCTGATGATAATAAATTAATCGTGGATTTGGCACCGTCACGCGCACATGTGTTTGAAATTGATGCGCCAAATGTGGAAATCGGGGCAAAAGCTGTTTACCGGCAGAATATGACCGATACTCAAATTCATACATTGCAAAATCAAAATACACAATTCAATGCAGCTTAATTAAATGTAAAATTTGTGGCTGTTTAGGGCAATTTTTGAAATTTTTGGGTTTTATATTGGTATAGTACTATTAAAGAACTGAAAGCTTAAGGGGAATATTTGTGGATTCACTATCATTTAACAGGACATCTCAAAGCCAGAGTATAAATAAGCAGAATAATGTTTCTTTCACAGGGCAAAAAAGTATAATTGATGCCGCAGGTACTAAAACTTACAGGTTTTATGCGCCTCCCTATGATGATTCTAAATATTTAGCGGCTCTTGAACTTGTTAGTATTGAAAACGGAAAAGATTCAAAAGGTAATCCGACAGGTGAATTTAAGGCGACAGGAACCCCTGTTTTACTTGATAAATCTATAAATTGTTTTGACAGTTCCGCAAAAGGGCTTTCAAATCTTCCTTTTGATGTAACCGAAGAAGAATTAAAACAATACCAGATAAATGATGATGTTGTAGGATACAGATTTGTTCTTTTGGATAAAGAAACTTATAAAAAGACAAAAAATCTGGATGCTGCAATTGGTGCTGCCAAATGGACGGATGATAATGATTATAAACATACGACCTACCTGCTTGATTCAGGAAAAATAGCAGCCGGTTACCCTTATGAAAATTATTCATATTTTTCAAAAAAACAGGGCTTTGTAAACAAAACAGGCCCTATGTATCACATTATGCCGGATTCATACAATGTTGAAAAAGGGAATGAAGATTTTGTAAGAACAACCTTTAATAAAGCAGGCGGCAATATTCAGGGAATTATATCAAAAATCAAAGAAGAAAACGGCGAGCTTGCTCCCTATGAAATGATTATTACAACCTCTCTTTTTGGCGGGGATGACGTATCTTCTCACGGATATTGGACTGCAAACCCTTATCAGATTGCATCTGTCAGAGGAACTCTTGAAGATTTTAAAGAATTGCAGACAGCCGTTTTTGATGCAGGCAAAACCTATGTTACAGACGGTGCCTTTACATCTTTTGGGCTTGAAGCTCCGCAATTGCAGCATGTTTTAAAATGGGGTAAAGAATCTCCGTTTTATCACTGGATTAAATTTGACGGCACAGATGCTCCAAACGGTACTGTAAAATTAGGTATTCTGCCGGATACAATCGTTTCTCCGAATAATAAAAATGCAAAGCCTGAAGATTATAAAAAAACTCAAACCCTTCTCAATGAAATAAGATTTAAGGTTGTAAACCCCAAATACATTGAATCAAAAGAGGGGGACAGGTTTTCTGCCAAAAAAATTAACCCTGATTATGATGAAACAAAGCCGACCTATATCCAGTTGTTTGATAACAGATTAGCCGGCTCCAAAGCCGATGATTTAACGGAATTAATCACGGTTTATGAAAAACAAAATACTGATAACCACTATGATATTGCAACCCATCAGGATTCCGTTCAACCCTTTTATTTTGAGGTTGACCCTGCTGATGCAAGATTTCAAACAAGAGGTGCAAGCTTAAAAGAATTACAGGAAGAAGGATATGTTTCAGGATATGATAAATTTAAAAAACCTGTAATTCAAAAAGGGTATGATACCTTCTTTCAAATGGATAATTATTCAATCACAACAAAATCTCAGGCTGGCGGTGCCAATACATGGGATGGCGAAGTTGACCTTTTGAAAGCAAATATTTCAAATCCGTCAAACAATCCGGATGATATCATAGGAAATAAGCAGGTTAAAAACCATTATTATAATATAGCTTCTTACTGGACAAAATTAACTGATGATGCCCTTATAGAGCATATTGCAAAGGTATCCGGCGAAGAAGGAAAATCCGCTCTTAATAAAATTTGCAAAAAGCATAAAATGACAAATGCTGAAATTAATAACCTTGCAAATGTTATTAATACTGATGAATTCAACAAAAATTTTAATGCTAAATTTAAAGGTAAGAATGATGCTGAAATTTTAACCGATGCAATTGTTAATTTTCCTCTTGAAAGTATTGAATTTGCACCGGATTTAACAGCTGCTCTATCTATGCCGCAAATTACTCCGAGGCCTAAAGAAGGCATAAACGACAGAACTCCTAAAACAGAACTTCTGAATACAATGTCTGATAATGCTCAAAGCTTGTATAAAGATTCAATGCAAAAATACGCAATGTCTGTTTTGAAAGAATTGGATGCAAAAATGCCCGGCGGACAGAAGCTGTTTAAAGGCGGAAATGCAGCTCATTTAACTGATTACGGTAAATTTGTTACGGATATTGTAACTGCGGATATTATGAAATATGGGGTTGTTAAAGCATTATTTCCGGAGGATAATCTGGTTGAATTTGATGCTGGCGGTAATCCTGAATATGATGAAGATTTGAAATACAAAGGTCTTGTAAGCCTTGAAATTAATGAACCTAACGGACCTGAAAATGAAGCCAATGCATTATTGAAAAAATTAATTAAAGGTTTCAATGAAATTGAGAACGAAGATAATTCAGACCTTGTAGATGCTTTATATACAAGATTTAAAAATGTTAAATTAGATGATATCAAAATGGCCCGCGCTATCGTAAATCAGACAGGTGCCGGCTTAAACTGGCGTTTTGATGCTGCAAAAGACGTTGCCGACCTTGATAAAAGGCGCGCAAATGACCCGAACACATCATTTGAAGATTGTTGGGATAATGTTATTGATTTTTGGGGCGGGTTTATTGAAAATATCAGAAAATATAACCCTGCAGCTTATACAATAGCGGAAGTTACAAATCTTTGGGAATTTTCAAGATGGCAAAGCTCCGGGAAAAGCTTATTTGCACTGAAGGATATGGAAAGCCTTGAAACATTAAGCACTCCTCAGCAAAAATATGCTCTTTATGAATTTTATATGGCAAATAAAGACAGCCTCGGAACGGGAAATATCCCTCATGATATTCAAAAATCTTTAGAAAATAAAAAAATTACCCCTAAAGAATTGAGTAAAAATCCAAACCTTATCTCGGATAAAGAATTTATACAGTTAAGAAATTATTTTGGCATTACAAAAGAAAACGGCAATACAAAAATTGATGCTGAAAGAGCAAGTGATGCAATGCAAAGAAGCGATTTTGGAAAGTATATAAATCCAAACATTGCAGAAAGAATGCTTTATGAAAAAACTGGTGCTACAACAGGAAGCAACTATGATACTTTCTATGGTTTATATCCTGAGTTATTCGGCCAGAACTTTGAATTCGGTTATACAAGTGACAACAGGCTGTATAATATGAAAAGTTTTGAGGACGGTTTAAAGGGCTTTTTCAGCAACAATTCTCCTCAATTTATAAACCACAGCCATATATTTGTAAATAACCATGATAAGCCGCGTCCTCTTCATTGTATGGCCCTTGATATGGAATTATTCCTGAGTGATTTTAAATCTCACACGGAAAAATCGGAAGAAAGACCGCAAAAAGAGGCAGAATTTAAATCAAGAGCAAAAGCTGTTACAAGACTTTCTGACGATAGCAAGCTTGATACCGTAAGTTCTATGGCGGTTGCTGTCGGTGAAAAATACCTTAAAATGTTTGAGGACAGTTATAAGGACATAATAAGCGATGCAGAATTTAATACAATAAAACAGGCGATTGCTGATTTATCTCAAGGTAAATTTTTAAATCAAACGGCAGGTTCAATGCAAAGGTCAAGAACCTTTGGTTTTCTTCCGTTTGACGTTACTTTAAAGGATGTTATCCAGCAGGCAAGATACCTTTCAGAAACAAAAGGGATGAAATGGAATATTTCAGACGGTAAATCTTCTGACGATAAAGAATTATCAGAAAAAGAGACGAAACTTTATAACGAAACATTTGCAAAGCTTGCACCGGATACCGAAAAGCTTTCTGCAATGCTCCGCATGATGATGTTTTCTGTTGGTATTCCGACACTGTTTGCCGGTGATGAAATGGCTCATTCAGGATATGAAACACCGACCAAAAACGTTGAGCTTGCAATAAGAAATATTATTCACCACAGCTGGCTTAATGACGGCCCTGAAGGCAAAAAATTTGTAAAAGACCTTTATAAACATACAACGGCTGCTGCAAACGTTCATAAAATGAACGGCTTATCTGCCCTTGCCGACGGTTCTCCGCTTATTGTTCCGCAAAATAATGATAAAGATGGAGAAGCTTCCCGCACGGCACTGTTTAAATATAACGATAAAGGTTCAAGCGTTCTTGTTGTTTATTCAAATAATCAAATGGATACTAAAAACCGTGACCCGAAAGCAAATTTGAATAAAGAAACCGATAAAGTATCTCATATTGATTTAGAGTATCTTGATGCATATGGCAGCCCGAGCGGAAAAACCGTTGCAAAAGACGGCGACAGGTATAAAAAACTTGAATATGACCCGAAAAGCGGTCAATATACGGATGATGGCAAAACATATAAAGTAGAAAACGGAAAACTTGTAAGAGAAGGAATGATAACAGCTTCGGGACACAGTAATCCTAATATTGAACTGGATGATGTTGCAAACGTATTCTATAAGATAAATTAAAATTTTAAAAAAGCGGGCAAAATAAAAGCCCGCTTTTTAGTTTATTTAAAATTTACAAACCCGAATAGCCTGCCGGTGTCTGAACGCCAGCGAAACCAGCCTGTTTTAATTTGATTATCCATCGTGGTTACTTTTGCAAGCATCCAGTTTCCCTGAATAAGCCACGGGCTTATGAATTTTGGATAATTAAAATCATCTATAATATCTGAATCGTTATTTGGAGAACTGTGCAGAGCCTTTAAATCTTTCGGAAGATTTCTAAATGTGTAAAATCCGTATTTTTTGCCGTATTTAAATATTAAATCTTTATATAAATAAAACTTTGCACCGCTATTTTTATCCTCTTTTTTTATCCACCCGAAAAGCTCTTTTTTTTGGTTGTAACAAATGTTCAACCATTCTTCATCTTCATCTTCCACACTGAAAAATACAGTATTTTCTTTTGGAAGATAAATTAAAAAAATATCATTGGGGTTATTTTCTTCTTTATTTTGAGAAAGGAAATTTCCGATATTATTCCAGTAAATTTTTTCTATAACTTTTGAATTTAAATCCGGTTTTTCATAAATTGTGACATAGTTTGTGATTTTAGCCGCACCTATGCCGTAATGTTTGATTGAATTTGTATAAGACGGTATAAAATCCGCAAAGGCAGCCCCTGCGATAAGAAAGAATAACAATATGCTTAAAAATATTTTCTTCATATCGCAATTATACACCATATCCTTATATGGTTTAATCGGGAAAATGTTTGATTGTTAAGCCCGAAATATGGTATATTCTCTTTATGATTTTTAAAGGAAAAGTAAATGATACTTACTGCTATAGCTCTTGTTTTAATTGTGTTTTTATATAATCTCTACTCTTCTTTAATTAAAAAAAGAAATAAGGTTTTAGAAGCCTATTCAGGCATTGATGTTCAATTAAAGAAAAGATATGATTTGATTCCAAATATTTTAACCATAGCTTCAAAATTTATGGACCATGAAAAAAATCTTCTTGAAGAAATTACAAGCTTAAGGACTGAAGCCTTAAAACTTACTTCAAACGCAGATATAAACAATAAAATCCGCATTGATGACGATATTATGAATAAAATGCGGCAAATAATGGTTACTGTTGAAAATTATCCTGATTTACAATCTGATAAAACAATGCTTCAAGCTATGCAGACTTATAATGAAGTTGAAGAACATATTTCAGCTGCAAGGCGTTTTTATAATTCGGCTGCACAGGATTTAAAAAATGCTGTTGAAATTTTCCCTTCCTCAATTTTTGCGGGTTTTATGGGAATAAAACAAGCCCCGTTTATTCAGGCGGCTGAATCTGAAAGAAAAGCAATAAACGCTTCCGATTATTTGAAATAGGTTTCAAGATGCAGGATAATACACATAAAAATTTTACAGAATACCCGCAGGAAAAGACTTATTATCAAATGCGGTGCGATTTTTACGAGAAATTTAAAAATGAAATTTCTCCAAAGCTCCGCTATTATGAGAACAAAAGAAAAAAGGAAAGAAAAAAGGCTATTCTTTTAACAACCTTTTCAGTTATTTTGGCAATTTTGTTTTTCTTTCTTGCAATTCACCTTTTAACCTTTATTTTTATTGCATCTGCAGTAATTTCTAATGTCTATATAAGAAAATCTTTTGAAGGCAAAATAAAGTCTTTAATTATGCCTTTAATCTGCTCTTGCTATGGTGATTTGCAATGGTGTAATTTAAGTCCCGTTGCGGCACTTAATTTTGCACTTTCAAAAAATAAACAAAATAATAATTTTAAATACAATATTGATGTAAATTCCATAAATAATTCACTTATTGTGCCTTATTATGATTCTTCCTCCTATGATGATATTTTTTGGGGCAGCTATAAAAATGTTCCGTATGAAATAATTGAAGCCAGCTATTCAAAAGAAGAAGGCACAGGTAAAGACAGAAGAAATATTACAATATTTGACGGGGTTATTGTTAAACTAAAAATGAATAAAAGTTTTAACTGCCATACCGTTGTGCGTCCTGACGGGCTTTTTCACACCTCTCCCTCCTGCAGATTAAAACATACCGAGCTTGAAGATGTTAATTTTGAAAAGAAATTTGATGTGTTCTGTGATGATGAAATTGAAGCCAGATATCTTTTAACGCCGTCTTTTATGGAAAGACTTACAAACCTTAAAACCTCGTTTTTTGCAGAGAAAATCTCCTGCGCTTTTTATGAAGATTATCTTTTTATAGCACTTCGCACTTCAAAAGATTTATTTTCAATAGCTTCACTAAATAAGCCTCTTTATGAATTCAGGCAGTATGAAATTCTCCATGATGAAATTATTTCTATAATAAAACTTATTGACCATTTTAAATTAAGTGAAAAAACGGGTCTTTAAAATTCCTGATATATTTTGTAATTTTAAATTTAAACAATGATTATATATTTTAAAAATGTCAAAATGTAACATTTTGTAAATTTTCCGGCTTGACTTAAACCCTTTACGCGATAAGATGAATTAAGCTAAATTTATTGTATAAAATGGGATTAGAATTGCATTTTAAAAAAACTGCGTTTTGAAAATTTCATTTTAAAAAATAAAAGAAGCAAAAACAACTGGAAAAGACTATAATATTT
Organism: uncultured bacterium; assembly: GCA_948888345.1. GTDB lineage: Bacteria > Cyanobacteriota > Vampirovibrionia > Gastranaerophilales > Gastranaerophilaceae > MGBC122484. The sequence continues at coordinate 11,729 of CAQTPN010000014.1, forward strand.
AAAAACAAGCTTGTATTAATTTGTAATTACATATATTAGAGGTACTTAAATGTCAACAACACAATATGC
>CAQTPN010000015.1 GCA_948888345.1 uncultured bacterium
AAATTTACCACATATTAGAGAGAGGAATTAGAGAGAAATCTTTTTTAAAATACCTTTTTAATCAAAATAACAAGGTATTTTACCTTACAATAGTATTATTCCCGGTTTATTTTTTTTATAACATTTGATAAGAAGATTGTAATATTTCTTAATAATTATAAAAGAGCGGGTATCAAAAAGTTCTTTTTTGATAAAATTAGTTTGTTATGAATATGGAATTTTTATACGGTAAAATTCACAGAGCAACCGTGACGGATGCAAATTTGGAATATGTGGGGTCTATAACCATTGATAAAAGCCTTATGGAAGCATCAGGCATAATGGTTAACCAGAAAGTTGAAATTTTAGATGTAAATAACGGGGAAAGATTTTGCACATACGTTATTGAAGGGGCAAAAAACAGCGGCACAATTTGTTTAAACGGTGCCGCCGCAAGGAAGGTGCAAAAGGGTGATAAGGTTATAATTGTGGCTTATGCTTCAATGACGGTTGAAGAGTATAAGAATTTTGAGCCAAAAATTGTCCATGTGGATGAAAATAACAGGATAGTTCAGGCTTAGTGTTTTTTAACGGATTGATGAGCGGAAACCGGTTTATGAGCGGGCTTAGTGTTTTTTGAAGGTTTAAGATTGGGTTTTGGCGCAGGTCTATGGCTTATTGCAGGCTTATGCCCTGCCGGGGTTTTGTGAAAATTTTGGGGAGGTTTTGGGGGATTTTTATGATAAATAGGTCTGAAACCGTTTGAAATTACGATATTCGGACGGGTGTAATAATTATGCAGACCGTAAACTTCATTTGATATACTAAAGCTTACATTCGGGGTTGAATAACTAAACGATACGGCAGGAGCCGTGTAATATGTTGCACCGTAGCGGGATACAGGAGTTGTATCACAGTATGTGGTGCAGTTTGTACCTTCGCAGATTGTGCGCGAAGAAGAACAGGGGTCAGGGCATGGCGAATTGCAGTAAGCTGCGCCCGATTGAAGAGTTATGCTAAAAAATACAACAAGGGTGCTTATTATAGAAAATAAGGTTTTAGACAGTTTTTTCATTTATATTGCCTCCAAAAATTCTTCACATTTTTTATAACGAGGCATTAAATAAGCTTGTTCACTTTAATTTTAAAAATAGCACATAAGAGCTACTTTGCCGTTTCGATTATTTATCGTAAGGGTGAAACGCCGGCAAAAATCAGTATAAAACCTGTAAGGATACTTATCAAAAGCAAAAGGAGAATAATTTTAGCGGTATCCTTTTTATCATGATTATTTTTTACTAAAACCAGAATTCCAAGCCCGGCACCTGCACACAGACCCGAAACGCAGGCGGCAAAAGTAACGGCACCTTTTAAATACATAACGGTAAGCCCGACAGATACGGCGCAATTGGGAATAATACCGATAATAGCAGCAAGCATAGGCTCAAGATATTTATTTTGAATATTCAAAGCAAAATTGAAATCAAAGTTTATAAAAATTAAGTTTATTAAGAATGTTACTAAAAATATAAAAAACGCAATACTCAGAGTGTGAATAAGAGGGTGAAAAATCAGTTCTTTTACGGCAGCAGTTTTACTTTTAGAAATACTGTGGCTGTGGCAGCCCTTTTCTATATGGATTTCGCCGGAATGATTTTCTTCAATAATGTTTGGCTGTGCATTTTCAGCTTTTTTTGAACAAAAGATATCAATTAAAATTCCTGAAATTATTCCTACTGCAATTTTTATAGCAATTAACGGTAAAACAGCCCTGTAACCTTTAGGATTTGATATTAAGACAGGAATAGCCTCATCTGAGGTTGCAAGGTAAACTGCAATAAGGGTGCCTTTTGTAATTAAACGCTTACAATAAAGCGTGCTTGCAATTACAGAAAGCCCGCATTGAGGAATTGCCGCAAGAACAGCCCCGATAACAGGTCCAAAAGAAAAATATGAGCCTGTTTTTTTAGAAAAATTCGCGCATGCTAAAATTTTATCAGAATAAAACCGCTCCACAATTTCAATAATGATAAATATCACAAGAAGGAGGGGAATTATTCCCAAAGTGTCTTTTATGGCATCCAGAAAGGATATATAGAAATCAGATGTATCCATTTAAATTTTATTCTATTCAATATAAAGAATTATAGCAGGAAATGAGATTTTAAAACAATACCCCGCAAACTCTCGTTAATAAGGCACCGACTCCTATTGAAATACAAAAGGCGGAAATCCAGAGAATAACTCCCTCTTTTATACCCCTTTCTTTGAAAACCATTATAAGCATTGCAATACAGGGAACAAACAGGGTTATCACAACTGCAGATACAAAAATTTGAAGAGGGGTCATATTTGAGATATTTGCCATCTCAAAAAGACCGGCAGAAGCCAAATCGCGTCTGATTAACCCCATAATAAACACGTTTGAAAATTCTGCAGGAAGGTGCAGCATATTTACTACAACAGGTTCAAGCATATGTTCTATCACTTTCAGCCAGCCAAAATAGTTCATAATGCTTATTATTATTGAACTCAAGACAAAAAATCCCGTAGCTTCTTTTAAGAAAGAGACCATCCTTGAAAAAGTTTTTTTGATAATATTCAGGGCTGACGGAATTCTTAAGGGGGGCAGACTTATAAATAAGTCTGAAGTTTTTTCTTTTGAAATTTTGCTTAAAAAAGTGCCGACAACAGCCATTATTGAAAGCAGGATTAAAAGATAGAAAAGCCATACCTTAAGCCCGCCGATTGAAGCCAGCAATACAACGATAATCCCTTGCTGAGCAGCACATGGAATAGCAATGCCAAGCAGGGCAACTGTTATCATCCTTTCTTTACCTGTAGGAAGAATTCTTGTTGTAATTGTACCCATTGTGGTACAGCCAAGACCAAGGATGATAGGAATTACAGCTCTTCCGTTCAGGCCGATTTTTTTTAGCATCTCATCGCAAAAAACACTCATTCTGGGCAAATAACCTGAATCTTCAAGAATGGACATAAAAATATAAAATGCAGTTAAAAGCGGCAGCAATACACCTATAATAATGCTTAAGGCCATTGTAAATACACCAAATTCGCCGGCTATAATCTCCGTTATAAGACCGTTGTTTATATATGTTTCAACAAGTGTTTTAAGATGAGGGCAGAATTTTTCCTCCAGACCGCCGTAAATAAAATCTACAATATTTCCTGAAACCCATACACCTACTATTTCAAACAAAAGATACAATACAAAAGCAGTTGTAATAAAACCCGTTACAGGATGGAAGAAAAAATGCTCCAAACCGCTTATGATACGCTTTTTCGGGGCGTTAAAGATGACGCTTCTTTTTAAGATTGTGTTTACAAAACTAATTCTTTCATTGTGAAGCTTTTCGCATTCTTTTATTTTGTTATCCGAGCATTCAACTTCTAAAAGCTCCTGAATTCTTTCATTTCTTGAAATTTCCCTGTTTTCAAACATGCTTTGAACTGATGGAGAAAATTTATCCGAGAAATTAAAATGACCGGCCTTTAAAAATTCTATGACATCGGATACTCCCTGTTTTTTTGTTGCAACAGTAGGGAAAATTTTAATGCCAAGCTCAATTTCCATCTTTTTAAAATCAATATCAATACCGCCCGCACATGCTTCATCCGTTTGATTTATAACAAGAACAAGGGGGATTTTTAAATCTATCAATTGAGAAGTTAAAAATAAATCCCTTTCAAGACTCGTGGCACTCACAACATTTACAATAACATCAGCCTGCGTGATTATTTCTTTTGTAACGCGCTCATCCTCAGAAAAATTACCGAGACTGTAGGCACCCGGAGTATCGATGATTTCAGCGTAGCCGACAGAGGCTTTTGTAATTGAAACGGTGGTTCCCGGGTAATTGCTTACATCGGCGTAAACTCCTGTGAGTGCGCCGAAAATTACTGATTTTCCAACGTTAGGGTTACCGACAAGGATTACTTTTTTTGAATTCGGATTGTCTTTAAATACCTTATTATTTTTTTTAACTGTACTGTTATTATTCGGGCAGCATTTTGAACAGCCTGCGCATCCTAATATATTCATAATTTTTTCACTTTTTGATTTATTTTGAAATTATATGACCTTTTGAAACAAATATTTTTTTTGAAAATTCTTTTCCAATTGCTATAGTTTGGAATTTTTCTTTTATCACAACAGGCCCCGGTTTTGCAATACATTTTATAACCTGTCCTTCAAAGAGGGCAAATCTTACAAATGCGGCTTTTGGAGCATCGGGGTCAAAGCCTGTTATTTTAACTGTTTCACCGGTTTTTACATCAAATAGAGTTCTCATTACAATGAGATTGTAAGGCAAGCCAAACTTTTTGTCAAGATGAATTGAGGGTATTTTTATTATGCTGTATGACCTGTAATTTCTTGATTTTGGTTATTTTCCATAAAGCTTTGGAGGTTCAATTGATGAATAGATTTTCTTTCTTGTGTTAATATCGCGCCTTGTGGGGCGGAGGTTGTAATTATCGGTTGAAGGATACATAACATCGCTTTTATTTTTACTGTGCCCCATTATGCCAAGCGCGTGCCCTACTTCATGGACCAGTATTCCATAAATATCATTATCCGAAAGCCTGTCGCCCCTTCTTGTAAAGCGGGTTATATAAATATCTGCTTTACCCAGCCATTTTGGATTTTTTGCATATCCGTAAGGCAGAGTGCACCCCACAGCATCATTTGAATGACAGGTGGAAGGAGGATTTCCGAACATGACGGTTATATTTGCATCATCCTTATTATTTACCATCTGAAAACTTATAAGAGGATAGAGTGCATTTTGCCAGGCATAGAATGCGCTTTTTAAATTTGCATTATTATCGGTGTGTTGAATCCAAACATAAATCGGGGTTTTAATCCAGCGCGAATAATAATCAAGATTATTAAAATAATCAGGGGTGTCATCAGCCTGAAGTCTTGTTTTTTGATTCATATCCATACTTGCAAGAGTATAGAGTTTTGCTGCAGGCAGTGCAAATTTTGATTTAGGGAAATTTTTTATTATAAAATCCGTATAAAAAACGGCACCTGAATATTCTTTATTTTGATAGAGGGAAAATGCCAGGAAAAACATCAATTCAGGATTTGTTTTATCATTTGCAAGTGCTCTTTTGTAGCAGACAGCAGCTGTATCAAATTTTTGATACTTCAATTGTTCAACGCACTCAGGCGCGTATTCAGGCTTTGATGATACAGGAAGAGAACCGTCTTTGTTTGAAATTTTATCTAAAAAAGGAAACTCAATATTGGCCGAAACGGCAATTTTCCAGACAGCTAAGAGTGCAAAAACACCAATCAAAATCTTTTTTAACATATATTTATTATATCATTTTTTGTGAATTAGATTAAATTATTTTTTCGTTAATAAAATATGAGCTGCATCATCTTGAATACTGTTTGGAACAATATTCGGAAGGGGAGATTTTTTCTCTTTTTTATCATTTATGTAATTTTCCATTTTTTCATAATCAAAAGAATCTTCCCATCTTGCGACAACTGTTGTTGCAACACAATTTCCGATTAAATTAACGGTAGTGCGGCCCATATCTAAAATCTGGTCAATACCCAAAAGTATTGCAACCCCTACAACAGGGATGCCAAAGGAGAATAAAGTACCCGTTAACACTACAAGAGAAACTCTTGGAACGCCGGCAATACCCTTAGATGTGAGCATTAAGGTTAACATTATTAAAATTTGCTGTTTTAGGGGAATATCTATTCCTGCAATTTGCGCGCAAAAAAGTGCTGTAAGTGCGAGATAGAGAGTTGAGCCATCAAGATTAAAAGTGTATCCTGTGGGCATAACAAAACTTACAATGTTTTTCGGCACGCCGAATTTTTCCATAACATCCATCGCCTTTGGAAGGGCGGCTTCGGAACTTGCAGTAGTAAAAGCAAGCAGCGCGGGTTCTTTCAGGGCTTTAATCAAACCTCTGAACGGTACTTTTATGATTTTACAAACAATTGCAAGTACCATTAATACAAAAAGGACAAGCGAAAGATATGTAATGCCTATAAGTTTTGCATAATTTGCAAGAATCCCTATACCATTTTGCCCTATGGTGGCTGAAATTGCACCAAATACGCCGATAGGTGCAAAGAACATTACAAATTCCGTAAATTTAAACATAATTTCACAGGTGCTTTGAAGAAAATCAAGCACAGGACGTGCTTTTTGACCAACGGCACATATGGCAAGCGCAAAAAATACCGCAAAAACAACTATCTGAAGCAGATTACCTTCCGCCATTGCCTTAAATACACTTGTGGGAACCATATCAACAACCATATGCGAGAATGAATGATTTAATTGAACATTCTGCATCTTTTCAACTGCAGCCATTGAAACAGAATTTAAATCAATACTAAAACCAACCCCGGGCTTAAAAAGGTTTGCCATAACAAGCCCCAGAATAAGTGCAAGAGTTGTTACAATTTCAAAATATACAAGGGTTTTGAGGCCTATTTTTCCAAGGTGCTTAACATCTCCATGGCCTGCAATTCCAACAACAAGCGTGGCAAAAATTAAAGGGGCAATTATCATCTTTACCATTCTTAAAAACATATCGGCAAGAGGTTGCATTTTAACTGCAGCATCAGGAGCAAGCCAGCCGAATAAAATTCCCAAAACAAGTGCTAAGAATATAAATAAAGTCAATCTTGAGGCTGAGCTCTGCTGTGCGGCCGTTTTTGCCATTCACTCTCCAAAATACGTTATTAATTAATACAATTGTAATATAAAAAATAGAATTTGTAAAAAAGCTTTGCCATCGCAATTATTCAAGATAATTTTTTACTTTTTGAAGCAGAAAATTGTAAACATCAATTGTAGCAGGGCAAATTGAAAGCCTCCTGTCTACAAGGCTTTTTACTGTAGCACAAAAGCATTCAAAAAGAGCCATATCAAGCCCGAGGCCTTTTTTTATTTCATCATATTTATAAAGAATATTAAGCAATTTTTCCCTGTATTTTTCATCTCTTGTTTTTGCCTCAATTTTATCCGCAAGGAAAATTATCTTTTCAAACGTCGTCATATCAACTCTTCCGAGAGTATGAAATCTTATTGCAGATAAAATTTCAGGGTCATCTATTTTAAATATTTCTTTTGTAAAAATAACACCGACAGGCGCATGATAGGTTTTATAGTTTAAAAGTTCATCCCTGCCTACATCTTTACATTTTTCATCAATAATTTCGCGCAGATTTTCATTCGAAAGACATTTTGCACAATCATGCAAAAGACCTGCAAGGGCTGCTTTTTTGGGGTCAAGGCCGTAGCGTTCCGCAAGTTCGATTGCAGCCTCTTTAACACCAATGGTGTGAATGTATCGTTCCTCGTTAAGATTTTCTTTAAGCCATTTTAAAATTTCATCTTCATTTGGAGTATCTTTAAAATTACAGGTAAAGTCCGTATTCATCAATATATTCCCTAACTTTTTCATCTATTAAGCCTGTTGTATCTTCATTTTTCTTAATTTTTTCCCTGATTTCATTTGATGAAACATCAAAATAATCAAGAGTTTTTGCTATTTTAAAATCATATCCTTTGTTTTTCAGTGCAAGGATATCTTTTTCTTCAACTCCTGAATGCCTTTTCAGTACAATGAATGTTAATTTTTCTTTTAAAATATCAGGGTTTTTCCACTTTTCTATGTCTATAAAAGCATCGTACCCTATTATAAAATTTATTTTTTTACCGCCGTTTTCGGCAAAAAGACGGTTTACGGTTTTATATGAATACGATGGAGGCTCAAGGTGAGCTTCAAGGTCTGATACCGTTAAATAATCTTCATTTAAAGCAAGCTTTAGCATATTAAATCTATGGGAAAAATTAAGGGTTGTTTTATGCGGAGGATAGTATGCCGGCATAAAAATTATTTTGTCAAAATTAAAGTTTTCTCTTACAGCCTGTGCAAGTTTTATATGCCCGAGATGGGGCGGGTTAAATGTTCCAAAAAAATAACAATCCAAAAATTTTGCCCTCCATCATCAATTATATTACAATAAAAATGATGTTTAATTTAGATTCATTAAGTTTAAAATATTTAATTGAAGAAAATAAGGATTTCTTTAACGGTGCCGTTGTACAGAAAATTCAGATGCTATCGAAACGGGAAATTCTTTTATCCATGCGAAATTTAGGGGAAAACAGAAAACTATACATAAATGTTGACCCAAAATTTCCGCATATAAATTTTATTTCAAACAAAGATAATTATTTTATTAAAATTCCAAAAGAGCCGCCTATGTTCTGCATGCTGCTAAGAAAACATCTGGAGGGTGCAAAACTTAGCAGGGTAAGTGTTGTAGAATATGAAAGAATTATAGAATTTTATTTTGATATTTATGATGAGATAGGCTCCCTTACTTCTATGTGTATGAGTGTTGAAATTATGGGAAAACATTCAAATATTATTCTCTATAATGCGCAAAATAAAGTTATCACAGGATGTGTGCATAATATTTCCCCCGAAAAAAGCTCAATCAGAGAAGTTTGGGGCGGAATAAAATATATTTATCCTCCAAAACAGGAAAAATCAGATATTTTAAGAGGGAGTGCTTCCGATTTTTACAATCTGGATGAAGATAAAATTTCAGAAAAATATTACTATTTTTCAAAAGGGCTGGTTGATTTTATTTTAAAGAAAAATTTATCTAAAATTGAACTTTATTCAGTATTACAAAATCTTGCTGCAGGGGATGTTTCTTTAATAAAAGAATTCTGGCTGGAAAATATTAAAAAAGAAGGCTTAAATATTCCAAATTCCAGCAGATTAAACGGTTTAATTGAAACATATTTTTCATATTTTGTTATGAAAGACTTAATGCAGACAAGAAAAAACAGGCTTCAAAAAGTTTTAGATAAAGAATTTAAAAGACAGAATGATATTATTTTAAATTCAAACAAAAAAGGAAATTATTTATCACACAAGGAAAAAGGGGATTTAATTTTAGCAAATATTTATAAAATTCAAAAGGGTGATAAAAAATTTGAAGCCTCTGGAGTTGAAATTATTTTAGATGAAGATAAAACACCGTCACAAAATGCGCAAGCGTATTTTGCGCTTTACAATAAAGGTAAAAAAGCAGCAGAAATTTTAGAAAAAAGAAAAATTGAAGCTCAAAATAATATTGAATATCTGAATGAGATTTTATTTTCGGTAGAAAATGCCGACAGACCCGATATTTTAGATGAAATTGAAGAAGAATTGAGTGAATATTCAGAAAATACACAAAGACACTCTTTACAAACAGCAGGCGGCAAAGCCAAAAAGAAAGAAGCTGGGCCCAATATCAAAACTCTTGATTTTAAAGGATTTACTCTGTATTTAGGAAGAAATAACAAGCAGAATGATTATCTTATAAGAAAGGGTTCCAATCCTGAAGATATCTGGCTTCATGCTAAAGACTGCCCTTCATCACACATTATAATAAAGACAGAAAACGGCAGAAAACCTGTGACAGATGAGGTTTTACTTTACGGAGCAAAACTTGTTAAAGAAAATTCGCCAATGAAAAATACCGGAAAAGCTTCAATAATCTACACTAAAAGAAAATATTTAAAAAGGCCGCCCGAAACACATTTGGGGTATGTTACATACAGAGAAGAAAGAGAAATTGTAATTTAACTTAATAAAATGTTAAAATTAAGCATTTTTTGTTAATTTTGCGGTTTTAAATAAGTGTGTAGGTGATTATAGATGTTAGGAAAGCTATGAGCAATTTTAATTGCACAAATAGCAATTTAAACAGCGGACTTAATGTTGCAAACCAGCTGAGGTTTTTGACATTGAGTAAAAACGGCAGTATTCAAAACATACCGCAAAATACGAATACGGCCGGCATTCCGGCTGCACAAACACCGGCAGCAAATAAAGCATCAGGACAATTTGCACCGCAATATCAAAACGTATTATTGAGTGATACCGTAGATTTTTCAGATAAATATGCTGCAGATGACGGAAAAATTTCCGCAAAAGATAAGGCCGTAAACTTTGGAAAAGGAATGATTACACCCGTTACGGCAATGTTTTCATCTCCGAAAAATTTTGTAATAGGAGCAGCAGGAATTATCGGAGGCGGGCTTCTAATAGCAGCAACCGGCGGGGCCGCAGCACCTGTTATGGTAGCTGCAGGTGTCACGGGGGGTGCAATCGGGCTTGTTAAAAGCGGGCTTAGCGCAATGAATGCAAAAACTGACGATGAAGCAAGAAAGGCATGGCAGGGGCTCGGGCTTAGCACAACTGTGGCGGCAGGTTCAATTGCAGGTTCCAAAGCTGCCTTAAAAGGTGCCGGAATTGATACAAGCGGGCTTAACCCGTTCAGTGCCACGGTTAAATGCTTTAAAACCATGCCGGCTCAGGTTGGAAAATCAATCAGTGCTTTTACTTCAGGAGAAGCGATTTTAAATATTAAAAATGCCCTGCACATTAAAAATAAAGATTCAAAAAAAACTGACGATAAAACAGGTGCAAAAGATACTCCGGATTCTCCTGCGGATAAAACAAAAAATACAACGGGAGAAAATAAGACCGACAGCATAAAAACAGAAGCAAAAGAGAATAAACCGGTTGTTATTGAAGAAGGAAACGGAAGCATTGAAGGGGCTGAAATTTCTGCAGGAGAAAATATCGAAGGAACCATAAAAGGCGAAGGAAAAGATGGCATTGAAGGAGCCAGCGCGGCCGATAAACCAAAAAAAACCAAGCAAGCTCCAAAGACAAAACGACGCAGACAAAGCAGAATAAAGCATAAGGTACCCAAAAAACAGGCTGAGCAGGTTAAACAGGAAGTAAAAACAATAGGTCAGATACTTGACGATATTGTGGAAAATAATGACGTTGATACTCAATTCAGACAGACTGTAGAGAATTTAAAAGAAATAGCCCAAAACCCTCTGGAGCAGCCAAAATATGATGAAAAAAGCTTAATAAGCGCAATAAAACATCTTGAAGGACACAGCGGCGATAAGCCAAATTCTTTGTTTGATGAGGCAATTTCTTATATAGAAAACTTACTGTCAAAAGAATATAAAATAGACAGACTGCAGGCAAAAACCGGAGATGCTTTTGACAGCACAATAATGAGTGCGCTTGAAAGCGAGCCAACAAATAATTCACAATTAAACAATACAGTATTTAAGATGCTGTTTTCGGGTTTCAGAAAGCAGGAAGGCGGCAAAGTGCCGAGCGGATGGAAAATAAAGGTTGTTAAATATACAAAAGAATAATCACCTGAATTGAAAGACGGTCTTTAATTAAAGACCGTCTTTTTTCACCCATTCAACCCCTAACAACACAACAATTAAATTTTTATCTGCTTCTTGCCATTTTAGCCTGCTTTGATAATATTTCATTAGCCTTTTGAAGCTGCGGGTCACGTTCCGCTTTTACATCATCTGCCGTTATGTCAACTTCAACATCGGGCTCAATTCCTTTTTTATTAATATCCGT
>CAQTPN010000016.1 GCA_948888345.1 uncultured bacterium
AATAAAGGAATAAAATAAATGATAACATTAGAAGATTTAAAACCTGCCGAAGGAGCTGTTAAAAACTCTAAAAGAGTAGGCAGAGGCAGATCATCAGGACACGGTAAAACATCTTGCCGCGGTAACAACGGTGAAGGACAAAGATCAGGCAGAACAGCAAAACGAGGTTTTGAAGGCGGTCAGATGCCGGCTTTCAGACGTTTGCCTAAATTAAAAGGGTTTAATAATATCCACGCTTTAAATGCTGCTATTATTAATGTGAGCACTCTTGAAAAGTTAGAGAATACCGATATTGACTTAGCTTATTTAAAAGAAAATAAACTGGCTCATCCGTCATCTGAAATTTTAAGAGTTTTAGGAAACGGCGAAATTTCTAAAGCTGTTTCTATAAAAGCATCTTATGTAACCGAATCCGCTAAAGAAAAAATTGAAAAAGCAGGCGGCAAAGTAGAATTAGTTTAATTTTATAAGATTAAGATACTTAAACCCGTGTATTTTATTGGGTTTAAGTATCTTTCTTTAAAATAAAAGAAAGGTCAAGTACGGTTATATGCAACAGGCAAATAACGAACAAATGCTTCAAAGCCTAGTATCTAATATTCAGGCAAGCGGCTTAAAGCAAAAGTTAATTTTTACATTTATAATCATTGCATTATTCAGGTTTGGTGCACAGCTGCCGATATTCGGGATAAATAATGAGGTTTTTCAGGCACTTGCTGCAGGAAATAATATGATAGGCTTCCTTGATTTATTTTCAGGCGGTGCTTTAGGAAAAGTTTCAATTTTTGCGCTGGGTATCGGGCCGTATATCACGGCTTCAATTATTATGCAGCTCTTAGCGGTTATTATTCCATATCTTGAAAATCTTCAAAAAGAAGAAGGGGAAGCAGGCAGGCGTAAAATTCAGCAGCTGACAAGACAGTTCACTGTTGTTCTGGCGTTTTTCCAGTCATTTGTGTTTGTAACAATTTTATCAAAGCTGCCGGGGTCCATAATGCATACGGTTAATCCGTTTATGTTCTTTATGGGGTCTATGATAGCTTTAACTGCGGGTGCTGTTATGGTTATGTGGCTTGCAGAATTGATAACGGAAAAAGGAATCGGAAACGGCGGTTCTCTTTTGATTTTTGTGGGTATTATATCAGGGATTCCTTTGTATACACAAAGAACCGTAACCCTTGTTTCTCAAGACCCCAGATTGCAATTAGGGATTATGGCATTATTATTAATATTTGTTGCAACAATTATTTTTATTATAGTGCTTCATGATGCGGTTAGAAAGGTTCCTATAGTTTCAGCAAGGCGTCAGGTTGGAAATAAGGTGTACGGCGGAGCAAATACCAATATTCCGTTTAAATTAAACCCGGGCGGCGTTATGCCTATTATCTTTGCGGTTGCGATTTTATTATTCCCTGCAACGATTTTAGGGTTTGTTCACCAGATGAATATTTCAAATCCTGCACTTAAAAACGTTTTGGAATCCATGAGTGCATTTTTAAGCCCTTCAAGTGTGAGCTATTATGTAATTTATTTTGTATTAATTGTGGCATTAACGTTTTTCTATGCTTCAATTATGCCGAATATGCAGCCGAAAGAAATTGCAAATAATCTGAAAAAATACGGCTCAGCTATCCCGGGGGTAAAACCCGGCAAACCGACGGCAGATAAACTTGATGAAATTTTATCAAGATTAATGCTGATAGGGGCGATAGCTTTAGGTATCATAGCAATGGTGCCGACAATTGCATCCGGATTGACGGGTATTACCACCCTTCAAGGTTTAGGGGCAACATCTTTAATCATTATGGTGGGTGTTGCGCTTGATTTTATTAATCAGATTAAAACACATATGCTTGCAAAAAATTATGAAAGCTTTTTAAAACAGGAGCAGTAAAATTTCTTTTCAGGGGATTTTGCTTGAGTTTTTTCTTTGCAAAATCCCCTTTTAAAAGTTTTAAAGGAAGAGAGGTAGTTTTATGAAAAAAGTATTTATTTTTTTAGGCCCTCCGGGGTGCGGTAAGGGAACCCAGACAGACAGGCTCTCTCAGGAATTAAAAATTCCCCATGTGGATACAGGCTCGCTTTTAAGGGAAAATATTAAAAACGAAACAGAATTTGGCAAGATTGCAAAAAGTTTTATTGATAAAGGTCAATTGGTACCTATTGAGGTTGTACAATCCGTTATAAATGAAAGAATTTCAAGGCCTGATTGCAAGGAAGGATATATTCTAGACGGTTTTCCAAGAAGCATTGAACAGGCTGAAGCCCTAAAAGCTATGTGGGAAAATTCTCCTTTTAAATTTGAAAAAACGGAGAAGGTTGCCGTATACTTTGATATTCCAACCGATGTTCTTGTTGAAAGACTTATAAACAGGCGTTCTTGTCCAAAATGCGGCAAAATTTACAATCTTGTAAGTTCTGCGCCAAAAAATGAGGGCAAGTGTGATATCTGTGATGTTGAACTTATCCAAAGAAAGGATGATACTAAAGAAACTGCGGTTTTAAGGTTTGAAACGTATAATAAAGAGACAAAACCTTTGTTGGATTTTTATAAAAATGAAGGGCTGCTTGTTCAAATCAATGCAAACCAGAGCATAGAAAGCGTTTATACGGAATTAAAAAACGTTATATCATAAAGGCAAAATAAAATGATACATAGAAAATCAAGGGAAGAATTAAAGTTGATGCGCCATGCGGGCGGTGTTGTGGCACTTGTGCATAAAGCTATGAAAGAGGCCGTAAAGCCGGGTATATCTACTTTTGAATTGGATAAAATCGCAGAAAAGGTGATAAAGGAAAATAAATGTACGCCGACATTTTTCGGGTATAATGGTTTTCCGGCCTGCATCTGCACCTCAATAAACGATGAAGTTGTACATGGTATCCCATCTAAAGACAGGATTTTAAAGGAAGGAGATATCGTATCAATTGATGTCGGGGCTACATACCGCGGAATGGTCGGAGATTCAGCGTGGACATATCCTGTAGGGAAAATCAGTAAAGAATATGAAGATTTACTTAAAATTACGGAATTAGCCCTATTTAACGGTATCGATAAAATGAGGCCCGATAATATACTTGATGATATCTCTGGGGCAGTTGAGGATACGGCTCTTGGTATTGCTTCTAATATCCCGCAAGAGCTTCAAGGTAAAAAATACGGAATTGTGCGTCAGTACGGAGGGCACGGGGTTGGGCGCAATATGCATGAGGACCCGTTTTTATTTAATTACAGAGTAAAAAATAATACAAAAATTAAGCAGGGATATGTTATTGCAATTGAGCCCATGATAAATTTGGGTGTGGATGAAGTTACGGTTTCAATGGCAGATAACTGGTGCGTTTCAACAGCAGATAACAAGGCTTCAGCGCATTTTGAACATACAGTTGCAGCATGTGAGGACGGGCCTTTGATTTTGACTGCACTTGAGTAATAATCAATAAAGTTTTTGAATGATTTCAAAAATTCTTTTAAAATAATCAAATTCGGGAGTATAATTTATTTTTATACTCTCGTTTTTTGTGAGGGAAATATATTCTAATGAAACATTTTCCGTATTATAAAGTTTCGATGCCGCATAAAGATAAACTATGGTTTGAATGTCATTTTCGGGGTCTTTTGGAAGGTTTTGGGTTTTCCAATCATAGATATTGATTTTATTATATTTTGAAATAGCATCAAATCTTCCTGTAAGGTAGAATTGATGCGCATCTTCAGGTGTACATTTTATTAAAAACGGCTGTTCTATTGATTTTTCTTCAGTTGATTTTAGGGTTTTAATTGCATCAAGGTTTTTTATTTTATTTATAAATTCTCTGTCATTTTCATTCATGGCATTTTCAATTTTTGATGTATCAAAATTTTTAAGATAAAAACACAAGAAAGAATGCAGGTTTTGTCCCGTCTTTGCTTTAGAATCATCCTGCAGCAAGTAAAGATTTTCTTCATATTTAAGCTTAAATTCTTCTGCACTTTTATCAAGTAATTTCAGGGAATTTGCACTGAATGTATCTGTTTTGGTTATTTTAAACATTAATTTTTTTCTCTTTCAAATGTAAAAAGTTCGTTTGGTTCTTTTTGCTGTTTTTTGTTAAAGATTTTATAATTTTTTGCTGATGTTAGATAAAGTTTCTTTTTTGCTCTTGTGATGCCGACATACGCCAGTCTAAAGTTTTCATCCAGTATATCGGTTTTTAATTGCTGCTCGGATTTTGGATAGGTTTTGATGCTTTCTATAAATTTTGTATTATCCTTCAATTTTATATTTTCTATATTTAAAGGCAGATTGTCTTTATAAAGTTCAGGGATAAAGACATAGTCAAATTCATCCCCCTTTGATTTATGAAGGGTTAAAATTTTTATTGAATTATTGTCAGGTTCATTTTCTTTGTCTGAAATTAATTTTATTCCCGTCCTGTTTATTTTATCAGAGAGGTTATTAAGTCTTTCAATTGTGTATTCAAAGCTTTTTTGCCTGTCAAATATTTTTGATACAATGGCTGAGACAAGCGGTATATTTGCTTTTTGGGAATTATTTTTTGAAAAGTAGAATTCTCCTGTTTTGTATGCAATTTCATAAGCCGGTAAATTCCAGAGGGAAAGGAAATATTTTAAATCCCAAAAAATTGCAAAATATTCATTGTTTCCAAGTATAAACGGGGTATTTAGTTTATTTATAAAATCAAATATTTCAAAATCAGTTTTATAATACCCAAGTTCCATAAGGGTTCTGGCGCAATTTTCTACATTTTTATTATTAAGGGGATTATTTATAAAATTTAAAACAGCGAGAACTGCGCGAAATACAGGATTTGCGTTTAATGTATCAGAATTTGTTGTAAATTTTAGGGCAGAAAATTCTGATATAAATTCTCCCCAGTTTGAAACACTTCGATTGCTTCTTAAAAGTATTGCTATACTTGAATTTTGGTCATCTTCTTTTATTTTTTTAATAGAATTTATAATAAATTCTTTTTCTTCATTTTCTTCTTCAAAGGTAAAATGCAGGGTACTGTTTTTATCAATTATGTTTTTTCCTTCAACGGGCTTTGTTTCAACGGGTAAAAATGCACTTCTTGAAACGGTGCCGCCATATTTAATAAGACTGTTTGCAAAATCAATAATCCCTGTTGCATTTCTGTTTGAATAATTCATATTTATATTTAAATTTTCTTCAATAAATTTTTTAAAGCCTTCAACATCGGCATTTGAAAAGGTTGTTGTGATGGCCTGATTTACATCTCCGCAACGAATGAGATTATTGTGTTTTGCTGACAGTATTTTTATTAATTCCTGCTGAATTTCGCTTGAATCCTGTGCTTCATCTTCAATTATAAACTGCATCAAATTTTGATAGTATTTCCTTATCTCTTCATTCATCTTAAGCAGAGAAAGGGAATAAGATAATAAATCGTCATAATCTATTAAATTGTTTGAGATAAGAGTTGTTTTATAGGTTTGATAAATCCTTTTGAAGGCAGGAGAGAGCTTATCCGGGTTTTGATTTTTCTGGTTTTTATAGGCAGAAATTCCTCTTTCATAAAGTTCTGATTTTGATAAATCAAGCCCGAAGTTTGAAATTATCTCTTTTATTATGGCACTTCTTTTAATTTCATCCAGAATTTCAAAATCAACATCAAGGTTTAATTTTGTATGATTATTGTTTTCTTTTAAAATCCTTAGTGCAAGGCCGTGTATAGTTGAAATATGCGGCAGCTCAACAAGATTTTTGCATACGGATTTTATTCTTTCTTTAAAATTTCTTGCAGCAGAATCCATAAATGTGAGCACAAAAATATTTTGTACCGGCACTTTGTTTTCTAAAAGTTTTAAGATGAGTGCGAGCATTATGGTGGTTTTTCCTGCTCCTGCAACCGCATTCACGGCCATTTTGCCCCCTTTGTATTCTAAAACGGGTGCCTGGTCAGGACGGGGAATGATTTTAAATTCTTTTTCTTCTTCCGGCTTGATGATGTTTTCGGGTTTTTTAAAGAAATGGTTTATTCCTTTAAAATTTTCTACACCAAGAAAATCATACACGCTTGATAGGATATAAATCTTGCCTTTATCGGAGACAGAGTTTAAAAGGTAAATTTTCCTTAAAATTCTTGCTGTTTTATCAAGGGCGCATCTTATATTATCATCAAGTTCAAAAGATTTTTTCTGCCAGCTTTTTTGAAATACCCATGCATTATAGAGCGGGCCTATATCCTGCTTTATCCAATTTGAAGATGTAGTATCAAGTAAAAATGTATATTTTGAATTTATGGAATTATCAATGAGTTTTTGTGCTGTTGATACTATTACTGCATTTTCTTGTTCAACTTCACCTGTGAGCGGGTTTTCCGATATTATTGTATTTTCAAGCTGGACGATTAAATCCTGTTTTTTTACATTATTATTAAAAATTGCTTCAAAGTCTCTAATTTGTTTTAAAAGCTGGTTGATTTTAAAGATAATGTTTTTATTTTCAAGGGTCAGGGGTATATATTTTTCAGAAAGGAAATAGAGCTGCTCTGAAAGTTTTAAATCTTTTATATTTTCTGTAAGAACTAAAAACTCTTCTATCTTTTTATATTCTGTATATTTTTCCAGGCATTTAAAAATGTTATCTCCTGAAAGTTCCGAATTTATTTCATAGTCATCCGCTATTTTTAAAGTCAAATTGAAATCAATATTTAATAATTTAGCCAGTATACCGCGCAGCAAGTAGGGCGAAATTCTTAAATTTTTATTATTTATGAGTTTTAAAATCTCTAAAAATGAATTTATAATAGGGTTTTGCGCCAGTTTTTCGCTGCCTGACAGGTATTTTACCGGAGCATTTATTTTTTCAAGCTGAATTTTAAGGTAGTCATTAATATTCGGGGTGATTATTGAAATATCTGACGGGGAGAGTTTATTTTCCGAATTCAAAAGGAGGGAGTTTATTTTTTCTATTGTATAATCTACCATCTCATCTGCGCGAATGAAACTTTCAATTGTGGAATTTTCAATTATGACAGGGTTTTGTATCTTAATTGAGCGGAAAATTTCATCCGCCTTGTTATTTTTATTTAGAATTATTGGTTTTTCATTCAAAAAACGTTCAAAATCGAATTCAAGTGCGCCAAGAAAACCTTTTCTTGTGCAGCCGTATTCATCATAGGCTATGAAAAATTCTTTAATATCTTTTTTAATATGGTTTAAATATTGAAAAAGAGCGGGGGTTATTTCATCAGCATCATCCAGAATAACGTATTTATAAGAATTCTTAGTATTTTCATAAATGAATTTAAAAATATCTGTCTGTCTTAGATAGTCAAATGCTCTGAAATCAAGGGTTTTTTTCTTATAAAGATTAAGCGCGTTTTTAATATCTGAATAAAAAGGGTCAAGGAGAATTTTTGATTTTTCCTTGATTTCCTCCGGGGTAAGTGCATTTAAAACGCACAGAGAATATCTTCTTAAAAGCTGATGGAGCAGGTTTACCTTTGAATTATACCCCTTGAACTGAATTTCATCTATAGCATTTTTAAAGATGTATTGACTTACCTCTAACCCTGAAAGATTCGGGGAGATTTTAGCATTTTCATCTTTAATTTGATTTTCAATCAATGGCCAGTTTTCTGAAATTTTATTATATACAAGGGCGAAAAATGTGTATACATTAAGGTTTGTGAGAGCTTCAATGTTTAATTTTTCTTTTGTTTTTTTAATGAATTCATTCTTTTTTTTGGAATTTTGAACAATTACAAGTATTTCATCCGCATTTATCCCGCTATTTAGAAGTTTTGCGTATGAATCTATAAGAATATCCGTTTTATTAGATTTTAGATTTCCATTGATTAACATCTATAAAATATCCATAGGGTCAACATCGATAATCATTTTTATGTCATTTGGAAGGATAATTTTTCTTAAAAACGAAAGAATTATATTGTGCCCTTTTTCATCCAGTTTATTTTTTACAAGTATATTAAAGCGGAATTCCCCTCTGATTTTTTCTAAAATGCACGGTGCGGGACCCATTACAATAAGTCTTTCCGTTAGGCTCTGTTTATCAATCCAATCTTTTAGGCGCATAGCAATTTCCATTGCTGATTTTTCCGCACGGAAATTATTATCCGAGCTTAAAATTATTCTTATAATTTTTGAAAAAGGCGGATAATCAAAAGCTTCCCTTATTTCTATTTCATTTTCAAAAAAGCTTTCATAATCCTGTTCGCGGGCCTTATCAAGGAAAATGTTTGAGTTGTTAAATGTCTGGAAAATTACCTTTCCTTCATCTTTACCGCGTCCGGAACGTCCTGCAACCTGGCAGAGAAGTGAAAAGCCGCGCTCGGAGCTTCTAAAATCAGGCAGATTGAAGCATAAATCAGCATTTATAACACCTACAAGCGTAACATTCGGGTTATCAAGCCCTTTTGCTATCATTTGTGTGCCGATTAGAATATCTATTTCACCGTTTTGGAAAGCTTCTAAAATTTCAAAATGTTCGTTTTTTTTGGTGAGGCTGTCTGAATCAAGCCTGTGGATTTTATAATCCGGGAATATTTTCCCTGCTATTTCTTCTACCCTCTGGGTGCCTGTGCCAAAGTTTTCCAGTGTTCCCTCGGCTTCACAATTTGTGCATTTTGTAAGGTTTTTTATTTCATAGCCGCAATAGTGGCAGCGGTGGGATTGGGTTTGAGAATGGTAAATTAAAGGTATGGCGCATTTGGGGCATTCTATTATGGTAGAACATTCCATGCACTGTGTATAGCTTGAAAAGCCGCGCCTGTTAATTAAAAGAATTACCTGATTTTTATTTTCGATAGTTTTTTTAATTTCATCCATTAAATATTTTGAAAAGATGCCGTTGTTTCCAAAACCGCGCTCCATGCGCATATCTACAACCTTTACCTTTGGAAGTTCGGCTTCATTGTACCTTTTGTTTAAAACAAAAAGAGAGTTTGTATTTTTTGCTTCATAATAACTTTGAATATCAGGGGTGGCACTTCCCAGAATTAATTTAGAGCCATCATTTAATTCTATAAGTTTTTTGGCTACTTCAACGGCAGAATACCTCGGGGCCGGCATGGTCTGTTTATATGCGGGGTCATTTTCTTCATCAATTATTATTAAGCCTAAATTTTTAATCGGTGCAAAAACGGATGAGCGCGCGCCAAAGAGGATTTTTATTTCATCATTTCTTAATTTTTGCCACACTTTATATTTTTCTGCCTCTGTTATTGAACTGTGCCAGATGCCGACGGATGTCTTTCCGAAACGTTTTATTGTGCGGCTTGTTAATTGTGATACAAGGGCAATTTCAGGGGCTAAAAAAAGCACATTTTTGCCGTCTTTTATTGTATCTTCAATTAATTTAAAATAAATTTCCGTTTTTCCGGAGCCTGTAATGCCATAAAGGAGTGAGGTTTTGGAATTTACCTTTTTAATTTCTTCATAAACTTTCTTTTGAGTATCAGACAGGGTATTTTTTTCTTTTGATTTTTCTGTCTGCAATACTTTTAATTCTTTATTCGGTTTTCGGTAGTTTTTTAAATTTTTTTGGAAGAACTTTTCGGGAAGAGCTGTTTTTAAAACGGTAGGCAGGTCTGAAAAGTAATAATTTGCAACCCATTCAAGCATGCGAAGATATTCAAGATTGAACATAGGTTCATTATCTAAAATTTCATCAATATATTTTGCCTTAATTCCTGCTTCAAGATAATCTGAAAATCCTACGACGTATCCTTTTATTTTTCTTCCGCCTTTTCCAAATGGCAAAGTTACAGGCTGTCCTATTTTAATTATCCCTTTCATATCATCAGGGATAAGGTATGAAAAGGTTTTTGTGCCAAGGGTTGAAATATCTACAAGACAAAGGGCGTATTTGTAATTATTAATTTTACTCATAGATTTTAGCTCTGTTTTTTCAGGATATTTAATTTATTTATTTCAAGCTTTTCAAAAATAGTTTTTTGAACTGCTGTACCTGTTGAATAGATGCTGTTTGCAGGAAGGATTTTTATGTTTGATGTAACGGGAGTAAGGGCGGTTACTGTCATGATATAATCTTTTGCGCCTGTTCTAAACAAAATATATCCGCTTTTAGACTGCATCTCAATAACTTCATAGTTTAAATCATTCAAGATTGAAAGGGAGGTTAAAAACATATTATCTGCAGAAACACCAAAATTTTTACTTGATTCATCAAGGTATGAAACAGCATTTGAAGGCGCGTTTGTTATTATGAGGGTAAAAAATAATGTTAACAATATTAAAATTTTTCTCATCATTTGCTGTCCTTCCAGGTTTTTCCAACCTTAACGTCTGCAACAAGGGGCACACTCAGAGGCTGGTCTAATTCCATAGCTTTAGTTACGATTTTTACGGCTTCTTCTATGCAATCGTTCTTAACTTCTAAAACAAGTTCATCGTGCACCTGAAGAAGCATTTTTGCAGGTAGATTTTCTTTTTTAATGCTTTTATCAAGCTCTATCATTGCCATTTTAATTAAATCAGCCGCAGAACCCTGCAAGGGTGCATTTATTGCGGCACGCTCCGCAAATTCTCTTATTTTTGCGTTTCTTGAATTTAATTCTTCCCCCAAATAACGTTTTCTGCCATACAGTGTTTCTACATAGCCTGTTTCGTGGGCTTGAATAAGGGTGTTTGTTATGTAGGTGTTAATATTCGGGTATTGCCTAAAGTATTTATCAATAAAGGTTTGGGCTTCAATAGGTGTGATACCAAGACTGGATGCTAATCCGTATCGTGTTTGACCGTATACAATTCCAAAATTTACAGCCTTTGCTTTTCTTCTCATTTCTTTTGTAACATTTTCAGGTGTTACATCAAAAATTCTTGATGCAGTGAGTGTATGAATATCAACATCATGAGAAAACGCATCTATTAGGGCATAATCTTTTGAAATGTGGGCTAAAAGCCTTAATTCGATTTGAGAGTAATCGGCTGCAAGTATTGAATAATCGCTTGAAGATGGAATAAAAGCAGCTCTTATTCTGTTTGAAAACTCTGTTCTGATTGGTATATTTTGAAGGTTGGGGTCAGAACTTGACAGGCGGCCTGTTGTAGTTACTATTTGATTAAAATGTGTGTGTAATTTATTGTCTTTGCCTAATAACTTTGGTAAATTGTCCACATATGTGGTTTTTAGTTTCATCAAGGTTCTGTGCTCTAAAATATCACGGGCGATTTTATGTTCATCGGCTAAATCTTCAAGAATTTTTGCATTTGTTGAATATCCTGTTTTATTTTTTTTGCCGGGTTTAATTTTTAAAGTATCAAAAAGCACCTCTCCAACCTGTTTTGGAGAATTTATGTTAAAAAT
>CAQTPN010000017.1:0-9653 GCA_948888345.1 uncultured bacterium
ATCAATTTCAGGGTCTAAAAGACCTGTCGGGCGGATAATTTGTTCTACAATTTGAGATGATTCCTGTTTTTCAAAATCAGCAGGGGTGGCGGAAATAAATACTTTTTGATTAATTTTTCCCCAGAATTCATCAAAAGTCAAAGGCCTGTTATCCTTTGCACAGGGCAGTCTGAAGCCGTAATCTACGAGCACTTCTTTTCTTGATTTGTCCCCGAAGTACATCCCCCGAAGCTGCGGCAGCGTTACGTGAGATTCATCTACGACAACAAGAAAATCCTCTTGAAAATAATCAAGAAGTGTTGCGGGAGGAGTTCCGGGAAGCCTTTTTTCAAGGATGCGGGAGTAATTTTCAATCCCCGAACAGTATCCCATCTCTTTTATCATTTCAATGTCGTAATTTACGCGCTGCTCCAGTCTTTGTGCCTCTACAAGCTTATTTTCCGCATAAAGTTCATTTAAGCGCGCCCTTAATTCGCGGCGAATTTGTTCAATTGAACCTTCCATATCATCATCATCTGCAAGATAGTGTACTGCAGGATATATCACGGTTTCAGGTACATTTTCCAAAACTTCGCCTGTTACAGGGTCAATTCGTGAAATTTTTTCAATCTCATCACCAAAAAAGTAAATGCGCGTTATTACTTTTTCATAACTTGGCATAATTTCAACAATATCGCCCCTTGCGCGGAAAGTTGCCCTTTTTAATTCTACATCGTTTCTTTCATATCTTACGAGTACTAAATGTTCTAAAAGTGCCTGTCTGTCTATTTCTTCACCAACAGATACGTTTAATGCTCCTTTAAAATAATTTTCAGGCAGCCCTAAGCCATAAATACAACTGACAGAAGCTACTACAATTACATCGTTACGCTCATAAAGGCTTCTTGTTGTATTATGCCGCAAACGGTCAATTTCATCATTAATTGAGGCTGTTTTTTCAATATAAGTATCTGTGCGCGGAATATACGCTTCCGGCTGGTAATAATCATAATAGCTGATAAAATATTCAACGGCATTATTTGGGAAAAGTTCTTTAAATTCATTATAAAGCTGAGCTGCAAGAGTTTTATTATGCGCAATAATAAGGGTTGGCTTCTGCACCTTTTCAATCACATTTGCAATTGTAAAAGTTTTCCCTGAACCTGTAACGCCAAGCAGGGTCTGGCTTGCCATCCCGTCTTCAATGCCTTTGGAAAGTGCTTCAATTGCTTTTGGCTGGTCCCCCTGCGGTTTATAATCAGATTCTATTTTAAACTGCCTTTTTATCATAACAACATTCTACCATGGGAATTTAAGCTTCCAAATGATTTTAGGTGTGATTTTTGCTATAGATAAATATCAGGGCTAATCTTCGGTTATATAGCTTTTTTCTAAATTGCCTTCTTCATTGAAATATTCTTCTTTTATTATTTTGTTGTCGATATATTCATAACGCGCTCTAAGGGTTTCATTTTTATCAAAGTACACTTCTTCGGTTCTATTTCTATGGCGGATTGAAATTTTTCCAATCGTGCCTTCATTGTCCTTATGCATTATTGAAACAAATTTGTCACCATAGAAATTTTGTTCAATATTTGTATATTCTACGCCATAATATCCTATGCCTAAATCCGCGCAATCAAAGCTGCAGTGTTTTGAACCGGGAAAGTCCCCTTCTTCATAATTGTGACTTGCTATATTTTTTGATTCATTTGCATCCGATAAGTCACAGTATGTTATACTGTCAAAGGTGTCTACAAATGTTTCTTTTGGCAGGATAATATTTTCTTCTGAATTCCAGGGGTTTGTGATAGCCACTGTCGTGTCGCCAACCAATTTAACTGCGTATGCATGCGGGCCTGCTAATTCAATGTTTTCGCCCCATATATCGGTGACTTCATTATTAGAATTCAAAGCTGCAGTCATTACAAAATCTCTATTGTAATTATATTGAAATGTATTAAGTGCAGAATTAATCTCCTCTTTGTCTTTAACTACATTGCCAAGTTTGCCTGTAAGAAAATATATACACTCCGTAGATTTTCCATTGTTAATAGAAAGGCTGCCATGTTCTGAAGACTGAATGAATGTACCATCATGTACTGTGCGAGCATATATGCTATTGATTGCCACTTCTCCTGAAGCAATTTTATCACGTGCTTTAGCCATAGCCAGTTCAAATATTATCATATCGTCATCTCCTGTTGAATAATATTCACACTCTTTTGCGGCTCGCAATTCAACATCGGAAACGCTTACTTTCATTTGAACACCCGGAAGGGATACAATTGTTTCATCAGTCCGGTAATCAAGAGCGTTTTTAATTATATCTTTACCTTCTTCGGTATAGCTCAGGGCATTAATGCCGGATAAAAGCCAGCAGTCGCCCGATTTATTTTGCTGTGTGTTTTCAATTTCTCCATTTTTTCGCAGAACGCTATATTTTCTTTTTTGAAAGGATTCCATTAGTTCATCATGGTTAACATATGAGGCTGCCGGCATTTTGCAGTCAGTAAAACTACTTGTATCATTAATATCTGGAGTATTTTTGGAATTTGAAACTGCACCTGTAACGGCAGCCGGTTTTAATGTTTCATCAAAAGCAGTATCCAGGGCACATAATGTATCTTCATATTCAACAGAATTATTTTTGCCGGAACAGGTTAGTGTATTATTTTCCCCTTTGACATCAAAAACGGGTTTATTATCAATTTGCAAACCGGATGAAGCGCAAGTATTAGATATAATCATTAGAAGCCAATTCCTCTTATTTATTCCTCTATGTATTAGAAAAGTATATCTATAATATATAATTGCTATATTGTTAAAAAAAGTTAACAAAAAATGCTGTTACATAAATAAAAAAAGGGTATTGAAAGGTTACAAATTATCAATACCCAAAATAAGTTGTTTATCGTAAATTTACTCATACCATTCAAGGATTATCTTGCCATTTGCACCTGTTCCTCCTTTGTTCTGGTTGCTTGTAATATTTCCTGCAGATGCTGAATTCACCTGTCCTACATCTCTTAATGCCGCTCCGCCTCCGCCTGATGCATATCCTTGCGCATTTTTTCCGTTTGCATTATCACCTGTATCCGAAACACCGCCTGTGCCCCCTGTTCCTTTAATTTCTTTCTTTGTTTCCGTTCTGTTATCTCCATCTTTTGTAATAACAGTCATTGTATATCCTGCAAAGTCTGCGCCTTTACCGCCTGAAAGGGTATTTGTACCGCCTCCTGCCGTTCCTTTTATACACTTTTTGTTGTTTAAATAATTTACGGAACCAAAATGGCAGATATTTGATATTGCTCCTCCTGCACCGTTTACAAGAGAATTATTATGAGCGGTATCAATACTTACACTTGCACCTGCACCTCCGCCTCCTGCTTTAACATCGCCAAAGATTGTTGCTCCTCCTTTTGCAGCCTGTGTTAAAACATTATTTGAAACATAAGCCCCACTCCCGCCTTTTCCTATTCTGAATTTTATTACCTGATTGCTCTTTACGGGGATACTGTATGTAAATACATTTCCGCTTGCACCCCCGCCTCCTGCACCGAGTTCTGCTAATTTATACGAATTTGCTGCTGTATCCCAGTATTTATTCCAGCTTATTCTTGCATAACCTCCTGAACCGCTTCCGCCGTTTGCAAATGACCATCCGCCTCCTCCTCCGCAGCCATAACCTGTTGCATTGCCTCCTGCAGGAGAAGTTTTTGTACCGCCCTTGCCTCCTTCGCAGGAGATTTCACCGTTGAAAAGACTTACTCTGCCGCCGTTTCCGCCTTCTGTTTGAGGATTAAATGTTTTATCACCCCATTTTGATTGATTTTCTGCGTATGTTTCTGAATTACCGCCTGCCGTTCTGCCGCAGCCATTGGAAAAACCGGGTACAATCAAACTTGTCATAGAATTAGAATTAATAAGTCCGTTTGAAACCCAGCCCAAATTACCGCAAAGACCGTAATTTGAATTTCTTATTGTTCCGTTTGAGCATCCGCCGATTGCACTGTAACGACCGCTGTCATTGGTTCTTAACAATTTTGTTGATGTGTTTCTTGCAATATAGCTTTCCTGCCCGTAGCCATTGATATCTCCATCTCCCTTCGGGGTAATAATTGTTTTGGTGCTTGTATCTAAATACCCTGCTGTGCCGCCGTTACCACCTTTTCCTATATGGACTGTTAATGTTTCGCCCGAATTTACTTTTACAGGCTGGATGGGTACAATTGCTCCTCCGCCTCCGCCAGAGCCTCCGGGGCCATAATCAATATATCTTAACCTTATGGCACCGGATTTTCCCTGTGTACCGGAGCTTGCACCTTTATTTCCTGATATGTAAGTACCGCCATTTCCTCCATTACAATAGCTGTTTCCAAAAATTGTACTCAATATTCCACCGTTTGTTCCGTTTCCGTTAATTCCACCGCTTCCGCCTTTGCCATTATTTGAATTTAAACCCCCGCCTGCTCCTCCGCCGGCACCACCTCCGCCACCGCCACCTGATACACTATTTGCCTTACATGCTCCGCTTGCCTCATTTGAACGCTGCTTGCTGCTGCCTCCGCCTCCGCCAGGTGCATTTAAATATATGCCGGAGCCAACAACAATTTGAGAGGCCGCTCCGCCTCCGCCTGCTGAGCCGTCATAACAGTTCATCCAGTGTGATACTGCACCATTTCCACCTGCAGGCGAGCCCCCGCTTCCTCCGCTTGTACTAAAACTTGCTTTTCCTCCGCTCGGGTTCATTGCAATGTTTTCTAAATTTAACCCTGTACCTCCGGTTCCTCCTTTGGTGGTCGATGTTTCCAGACTGCCATTGGCACCGCTTGAATTAGTGTTACTCCAGCTGCTATGAGGTGAGGCCCCTCCGCCGTATGCCAGTTGCATTATGTCTGCTGATGCTGAGTAAGAATTGTAGCTGGAATGCCCTCCACCATCACCGCCTCCGCCGATATAATATGTAAATTTATCTGCATTTGCGAAAGTTACAGGCTGATTAAGTATGTATCCTCCGCTGCCACCGCCATATGCAGAGCCTTCTATCGGCGAACCCGTTGAACCTCCGCCTCCGCCTCCGCCGCAGGCAGTTGCCAGAAAATATTTTCCGCGAGCTGCTTCAGGAATTGTCCATGTTCCCTTGCCTGTTGTTTCTACGGTTACTTTATCATTAGCGGATGCAGTCATATTACCATTGCCATATGTTACAAAGGTTTGTGTTTTTTCAATCTGACCGCCAGCACCTCCGCCTCCGCCTCCTGAAACAAGTGTAGCTTCTATATTTCCAACCATAGCAGGAACCTGAAATGAATGAGTTTGTGCTGTAGTGTATTCCGTGTAACCTGCAGTTGGAGCTATTCCCCCTCCTCCGCCTGCACCTATAACTGTAACATTTATATATCCGTTATATCCGCCTTTTACTTCATATTCTCCTTCACAATAAGTGCTTCCGTCTGAATCTACTTTAATATCAGAACATTCCTCTGAACCGTATTCAATTTCTTTTGTAAACTGAACAGCTCCTGCAGAACTCATGTTTCCCTGCACTACCACATTTTCATTCATTCTCCTTGTCATAACGGGAGCTAATGCTGCTAAAAGCAATGATGCAACGAGCAAGGCCATAAGCATTTCTACTAGGGAGAAGGCTCTATTAGATGCTGAAACTGCAAAGGGAGCCGCAGAGCTGCGGCGATGCGTGCGAGCCTGTACACAGGGTGAAGGTTCAGCATGACGGGATTGATGTGAAAAGGCTGGTGTCATTGCGAGGGAGCGGAATGATTGTAATCCACTTTTGTCATTGCGAGGGAGGTATTTACCGACCGCGGCAATCCAGTTTTCATACTCTCTTCTGGATTGCTTCGCTTCGCTCGCAATGACAGAGGAGGGGCTCGCAATGACAGAGGAGAAATCCCTAATGACAGATGAAAATTTCATAATAGCAGATAATGGATGCAAAATAGCTGATTGCTTAAGAATTGTATGTTTTTGCAGTTTAATAAGGTCGTCATGCTGAACTTGTTTCAGCATCTGTTTGACTTTGCTTTTATTCTTTGAATTGCGGTTTGATAGACCCTGAAACAAGTTCAGGGTGACGGATTTTAATGATTCAGAGGCAGCAGAATTCAATAATTCTAAGGCAGCAGAATTAAATGATTCCAAGGCGGCTGAATTTACAGTGAGGTGCGCAGCTTTCAGATTTGAAAACTGCTTCAAACGGGCAAATTTTGCCCTTGAACAACTTTTCTTCATAATAAACAATTTCCCAAAATTCTATTTAATACAACAACTTTTCATATAAAAATAGATGTAATTAATTGTATTCTATATTCATTAGATAGAATTGTCAAATAAAAATATATTTTACAGGAATATGTTTCATTTTGGATATAATCGCTAAAATCTAATAATGGAGCCTAAAAGGGGTATTTATGACAACTGTTGTTAATGTAAAAAAAATGCTGGGATTAAGAATAAAAGAGCTTCGAAAATTTAGAAAAATGACCCAAGAACAGCTTGCAGAGCGGATTAATATTGAGCCGAACAATGTTTCAAAAATTGAAATCGGTAAAAATTACCCATCACCCGAAAATCTTGCAAAAATCGCTATAGCATTGAATATTGAGATACATGAGCTTTTTATGTTTGATAATAATCCAAAACCTATCGAAGAGATTAAAACTTTTTTGATAAATGAAGTACAGCAGGATGATGCGCTTGCCCGTGTGCTTTTCAAGTTCTATCAGGCTGTAAGGCAGCCATAGCTTTAATTCCGGTTGTTTGTCGGTTGGTTATTTGATTAAAAAACTAGTATAATTTGAGTTTTGAGGTTATTGGCTGATTATATTCCGTTTTATTTATTGAACGAGCATCAACAATAGGTGCGGGCGGCATTATAGACCACTTGAAAAGCGCAGTCTGCATCCTTTTGAAAAATTTATCCAGCCAGAGAATTTTTGTATTTTTATCAACTTTATGTTTTTCTTCGTAAAGAAATGTTTCTAAAAGCATCTCTTCCTTGCTCTGGTGCAGGTTTTCAAGCCTCCAGATGACTTCATCAAGGAATTCATAAGGCATAAGGGCGTCTTCTGCAAGGAGTGGCTTACCTGTATTCGGGTCTATGGCGAGTTCTGCGCCGGGTGGTTTGGTTAAAACAGCTGCGGGGATTGCATTTCGCTTTAGTCTGTTTTTATTCAGCCAGCGGGCAAGAGCAAAAAGTTTTGTTTTTGTAATATCTGCAATAGGTGCAAAACCGCCTGACATGTCGCCATTGATTGTTGCATAGCCCATATAAAGTTCTGATTTATCAGATGTTGCAATCGGCATTGCGTTTGGAAATTCGTTTGAAATTCCCCATAAAATCATTGCGCGGCTTCTTGCTTGAATGTTATCGTTTGTTAGAGGAGCCTTAAAGCGGTCCTGCCATTTAGTTTCAATCACATCAAATACTCTAGAAAATGTATCCCTGCTTGCTTTGAACATATCCAAAATGGGAATTTCCGTGTAGTTAACCCCTAAATTGGCGCACAATTCTTTGGCGTCAGATTTGCTTTGCGCACTTGTAATTGAGGAGGGCATTGAAATTGCAAAAACGTTTTCCGGGCCGAGTGCATCAGAGAGCAAAACGCAGGATACGGAAGAATCCAAGCCTCCTGATACGCCCAAAATGGCTCTTTTAAAGCCGTTTTTGTGGAAATAATCTCTAATGGAGCTTGTAACAGTGAGGTATGTACGCTCTAAATCAGGCTCATAATCAAGACTGAAGGCCTTTTGGGAGTTTAAGGTCTGCTCTAAACCGCAAGGAAGGGGATAAATTTGGTTAATTTCCTCTTGTTTAGCACTTTTTGAGGGAGGCTGAACTATGAAAAACTGCTCTGTGAAAGATTTTGCACGTGCTAAAATCTCCCCATCCGCGCCATAGAGCCTGCTTGCGCCTTGAAAGGTTATGTTATCCACCGCACCTACCTGATTTACATAACAAATAGGGGTTTGATATTTTTTGCTTACAAAAGAGAGCATATTATGAAGAAGCTGTTCTTTTTTCGCACGCGTTGGTGAAGAGCTGCAATTTATGATTATATCAGGCTTTTGCTCTTTTATAATTTTATCAACAGGGTCAAAACTATAGACAGGGTGGTCAAAGAAGTCTTTATCAGCCCAGTTTTCCTCGCAAATGATTACTCCTGCGCGGATTTTACCGATTTCTATAATTCTTTCTTTTGAATCAAATTCTGCAGATTGAAAATATCTTGCATCGCTAAACTCGCTGTAGACGGGCAAAAGCGTTTTTCTGATTATTGTTTCAATTTTTTTATTTGATAAAACTGCGACAGAATTAAAGTATCTTTTTCCTATATAAAATCTGTTAAATTCGCAAAAGCCAATTAGGACCTTGGTTTTGCCGGTGCACTTTGCCAGTTTTTCAAGATATTCAATATTTTTTTCGACTAATTTGGGGTAGCGGTCAATTATGTCAAAAACCGGATAGCCAAAGAGAAAAAGCTCCGGAAAGGCAATGGCACCTACTTTTAGCTCGTTTGCCCATTCAATATATTTCTTTGCTTTTTGAAAATTATATTCAATATCCCCTACAATAGGGTCAACCTGAGCAAGGACAATAGTTTCGGGGGTAAGAAGCGGTTTAATTTTTGAAATTATTTCTTTTTTCTTTTCGGCTGAAATACTTTCTATATCGGGGTTTTGGTGAAAATTTGCACCGCAGAATTCAAAAGTTTCCAGCTCCTGTTTTATATATTTTGTTAAATCAATCATGGTTAAAATCCTTGTGGTTGTCGGGTTTTGGGTATTTTTTTAATTGTTAATACATTTAAAGGAAAGTTTACATATGTTATTAAATATACCGCTTTTAAGTATACCACAAGGATAAAAACCGTTATTAATTTTCTTATTTTAATTTGTTGTATTCTTCATCTGTCACAGGTTCAAGCCAGATGTTTTCAGTATCATTGCCTTCCACTTCAACTGCTATATGAGAAAACCAGCTGTCTTTGGCTGCGCCGTGCCAGTGTTTTACATTCGCGGGAATATTTATAACATCCCCGGGATGCATTTCAACCGGTTCCTTGCCCCATTCCTGATAATAACCTCTGCCGCCTATTGCAATTAAAATCTGGCCGCCGCCTTCTTTTGCTTTATGGATATGCCAGTTATTTCTGCATTTTGGCTCAAATGTTACATTAAACATTTTTACCTGTTGAGTTGAAATCGGATAAATAAAACTCTGTCCCGTAAAATATTTTTGATAGGCGGTATTTGGCTCGCCTACAGGGAATAAAATTGTTTTTGCGTAGTTTTCTTTAGCGGAATTTTCCATAACAGTGTCTCCTTTTTGATTTTTTATTGCGGCAAATACTGCATTTGAGCTGATAAATGCTATGAGTGCAGTTAAAATTAATAATTTTCTAATCATAAAATACCCTTTCTTTAAGGTTATTATAAAGGCTGGAGTTTACTTTAAGTCAATAGAAATAATTTTTTATAAAAAAATAAAACAAAAAATGAACAATTTTGTTTTTCAAATCGTTATAATGAGTGAAGCGAGAAAATATTAAGCTTGCTTAAAATATTTTTGAGCGAATGAATTAAGGCAACAGCCTATAATGAGTGAAGCGAGAAAATATTAAGCTTGCTTAAAATATTTTTGAGCGAAT
>CAQTPN010000017.1:9753-11228 GCA_948888345.1 uncultured bacterium
GAATTAAGGCAACAGCCTATAATGAGTGAAGCAAATAAAAATAGGAAATATGATGAATAATAAATGTAAAAAATTTGAGGAACTATTTATTTCAGAGAATGAAAAAGCACTTCTTGAACACATTGAAGAGTGTGAAGAATGCAGAATTGAATATGAAAAAATGCAAAAGGTGTCAAATCTTATCAAAGAGGCAAAGCCTCTGTATAAAAGAAAAAGAACTGCAAGAAAGAATGTCATTGCTATGGCCGCATCATTTTTAATGGTTTTTCTGGCATTTTTTGCAATGCAGATTTCAAATCCTGAATCTGTTGTAAACGAAACAATAGCCGCAATTTCAGGCTCTGATTATACTTATGAACAGATGGGGCTTCCTGTGGATGAATACGGGCTTATTATGGCGGATTATGATTATTAAAATCCCGCAGAACTATCGGAGTGCAGGAATTTAGGATAAAACAATGAACTTTAAAGATATATTTCAAAATAAGCAAAAAATTAAAAATATTATAAAACTTGTTACAAAAGAAAGCACAGATGTTTGTGAGGATTTGGAACAGGAAGTTTATATTAAAGCATTTAAAAATAAGGATAAATACAGAGAGGAGGGTAAATTTTCAAACTGGATAACCACCATTACTTATAACGTTTCAAGAGATTATTTAAAAAGTGCCAAAAAGCGCAATGAAACACAGCTTGAAGACGATAGTAAAATTATAAATATTAAAGATAAGAAAATTTCAGCTGAAGAAAAAATGCTTCAAAGGGAGCGGCAGTTGAGAATTTCGGGGGC
This sequence comes from uncultured bacterium, assembly GCA_948888345.1. GTDB lineage: Bacteria > Cyanobacteriota > Vampirovibrionia > Gastranaerophilales > Gastranaerophilaceae > MGBC122484. The sequence continues at coordinate 10,544 of CAQTPN010000017.1, forward strand.
TATAAATTCTTTAAATAAAAAACACAGAGAAGTTATTATTTTATCTGAAATAGAAAATATTACCTACGAAGAAATTGCACGCAGGCTGAACTGCCCCGTGGGTACGGTAAAATCAAGAATTTATAATGCTAAAAAAGAACTTTACAATATATTGAAAGATTTAATTGAAGAATAAAATTTGAAAGGATATTAAAATTATGAAAAAACAATTTTTAACATTAGCTTTGGCTGCAACAGTTGTTATGGGCGGATTTGCAATGGCAGAGGCTGTTCCGTGTAATGTCGGCGAGGCGCAGAAAATGCCTGTGGCGCAAGAAAAAGCCGAAACTTGTAATCTTCCTAAAAAAGAAATGAGACAAAAGCCGACACCTGAACAAATGAAAGCTATGATGGAAAAAAGGGCGGCTGAATTCAATAAAGCAATGGGTTTATCCGATGAACAGATTGCAAAGGCTAAGGAAATAAGGGCAAACGGGCATGCTAAAATGAAACCTTTGATGGAAAAGAAAAAGGCAAAATTTGAAGAAATGCGCGCGCTTGAAGCAAACAGTTCAATGAGTGTTAAGGCACAGGATAAAAAGGCGGAAGTTTTGCGCAGCGATATTAGAAAAATTGACCAGCAAATGCGCCAAATAAGACGGGACAATGAAAAGGAATTTGTTTCAATTTTAAATGATGAACAAAA
>CAQTPN010000018.1 GCA_948888345.1 uncultured bacterium
TAATGCCATAGAGCTTGCACAGGTTGAACCCATTGAAGTTGAACCGTTTGATTCTAATACATCGGATGTTACCCTTATGGTGTACGGGAAATCTTTTTCATCAGGCAAAGCGGGAACATTTGCGCGTTCTGCTAAATTACCATGGCCGATTTCACGTCTTCCGGGACCTCTTAATGGTTTTACTTCACCAACAGAGAAGCCGGGGAATATATATTTATGCATATAGCTTTTTTTAGTCAAAGGGTCAACGCCGTCTAATTCTTGAGCCATTTGGGGACCTGCTAAGGTTGCACAGGACAGAATCTGGGTTTGACCTCTTGTAAATACGGCGCTTCCGTGTGCTCTTGGAATTACGCCTACTTCACACCAGATGGGGCGTACTTCAAAAGTTTTCCTGCCATCAGCTCTAACGCCTTCATTTACAATCATTGCTCTCATTATTTTCTTTTCAAGAGCTTTGAATTCTTCCGCTACAAAATCAATTCCCGTTTCTTCCATCATAGTTTTAATAGGATGGTTGTCATCAAGGGCTGTTACTTTATCTTTAACAATTTGTTTTGCTTCATCAAGTTTGTTTTTTCTGTATTCGCGGTCAAAATTATGATAAGCATCTGAAATCATATCATAACAATTATCTTTAATGATTGCTGCAAGTTCAGATGTATCATAAGGATTTACAAAGTTTTCACGTTCAACGCCGCAGCGGTTTGCAAATTCAATTTGTGCTTCACATTGTTTTTTGATTTCAACTTGCGCAAATTCAACAGCAGCCATAATATCGTCTTCTGTTACGAATTTGCATCCGGCCTCAACCATAATAACAGAATCCATAGTTCCTGCTACAACGATATCCATATCTGATTTTTCAGCTTCCTGATGGGTCGGGTTTGCAATCATCTGTCCTTCTATTCTGCCTACGCGAACAGCACCGACAGGGCCTTCAAAAGGAGCACCTGAAAGCATTAAAGCGGTTGAAGCACCCAAAATTGCTAAAGTATCAGGCTGATTTTTCTGGTCATAGCTGAATAATTGAACAACAACCTGAACGTCGTTTCTGTATCCTTTAGGCCACAGAGGTCTGATTGGTCTGTCTATTAATCTTGATACCAAGATTGCTTTTTCTGAAGATTTTCCTTCGGTTCTTGTAAAGCCTCCGGGGATTCTTCCGATTGCTGACATTCTTTCTTCATAATCAATTAATAACGGGAAAAAATCAATCCCAACACGGGGTTCTTTGCTTACCGTTGAGTGGATAAATAACATTGTATCTTCACATTTTACGGTAACTGAGGAAGTTGCACTCTGTGCATATTTTCCTGTTTCAATTTCTACAATCTTCCCGCCGATTGTAACTTGCATTTTTTTAGATTCCGGCATGTTTTCCATTTTTCTTTTCTTTCTTAAATTTTCTACACTTCTTTATTTTCTTTAATTTTATAATAAAGACGAATGAAAAGAAAGAAAAATTAATATTGCTTCATATTGCAAATAAAAATAATATTCCCTTGTCGGATATTTGCTATTTGTGATACGCTCTGCTAAGATGATAAATATTAACCGTGCCCAAAGAAAGGGACGAATTTGACGATAAATAAAGCATTGCGGGCCGCATTAGCAGTATTATCTTCCAGAGATATTGATATTAAGAAGAATTATCCGCTTGCAAGAGAATTTGAAAAAATAAAATCGTGGCGTTTGAAAAAGCCCGAACTTTACCATATCTGGGAGCATAATATAAGCCGCGGGAAATATGATATTCCCGTAAGAATTTTTACACCTGTTGAAAATAATTCCAATACCCTGCTTTTATTTTTCCATGGCGGAGGATGGGTTACAGGAAATATAGACAGCTATGACGGAGTTTGTTCCGATATGTCTAAATTAACCGGCCACAGAGTAGTTTCGGTTGATTACAGGCTTGCTCCCGAATATCGTTTTCCCTGCGGGCTGGAGGATTGTTATACTGTCGCAAAAGAAATATTTTTAAACAGTGATTTATTTAATGTTAAACCTGAAAATATTATATTAATAGGAGACAGTGCAGGCGGAAATCTTGCTGCAGCAGTTTCCCTTCTTGCGCGCAACCGCAAAGAATTTTTACCGTCTGCACAAATTTTAATATATCCTGTCCTGGCATCCGACCATTCGGAAAATTCCCCGTTTGCATCCGTACATGAAAACGGAACAGGGTATCTGCTAACGGCAAAACGTGTAAGAGATTATATGGAGCTTTACTCTTCTTCAAAATCGGATTTTGATAATCCGTATTTTGCGCCGCTTATCTCAAAGGATTTTTCAAATCTTCCATCCACTCTCATTATTACGGCGCAATACGACCCTCTGCGGGATGAGGGAGAAGAATACGGGCATAAATTGCTTGCATCGGGCGGATGTGCAAAAATTGTGAGGATACCGGATGTGCTTCACGGGTATTTTTCTCTTCCAAGCTGGTTTGCGCAGGTGAGAAAAACCTATGATATTATTAATGAATTTTTAGAGGAGCAAAAATTTAATGAGCAATAGAGTTTTGCCAAGGTGGCGGCGTTTGGATAATGCAGCAAAAATATTCCCGTCAAACAGCAGCCTGCGGGATTCTAAAGTGTTTCGTTTTACATGTGAACTTAAAGACTATGTTGATGATGTAATTTTGCAATCATCTTTAGATAAGACTATGGAACAGTTTCCCTTTTACCAATCCGTGATGAAAAGGGGACTGTTCTGGTATTACCTTGAAGAAAGCAATATACGCCCTGTTGTAGAAAAAGAAAGCCGTCCTCCCTGTATGCCTTTATATGATGAAAACCGGGAAAAATTACTATTCCGCGTGCTTTATTATAATAAACGTATTAGTGTTGAAATGTATCATACATTGACGGATGGCACAGGTGCTCTGCAGTTTTTGCGGACTCTTGTTTATTATTATCTTTTGGAACGCTATAAGGAAGAATTTGCAAGTAATCCTCCCTTGCTGGATTATAATGCCTCATGGTTTCAAAAGCAGGATGACAGTTTCCAAAAATATTACGAAAAACCTGCAGGAACAAAGACTTTAAAGCGGAAAAAGGCGTTTCGTTTAAAAAAAGAATTTCTGCCTGATAATCATCTGGCAATTATAGAAGGAAAGCTGTCACTTAAAGCCTTGCTGGAACGCTCAAGGTCCATGGGTATGACCATAACGGAACTTTTGACGGCTTTATTTATAAAGGCTATTTATCAGGAAATGAGTTTAAGGGATAGAAAAAAGCCCGTAGTGATTACAATACCTGTAAATTTGCGCAATTATTTTCCTTCGGAAACAGCGCGCAACTTTTTTACTGTAATTAATGCCGGATATGATTTCAGCTGCCAGGATGACAGCATTGAAGCAGTTGCTGCCCATATAAGGCAGGTATTCAAAGAGGAATTGAAGAAAGAAAAACTCAGAGAACAAATGAATATCTGGTCGGCATTAGAACACAATCCTTTTATTCGTTTACTGCCTCTTTTTATAAAAGATGCGATATTGCAGGCTGCATCTTTTGGTATGAGAGGAAAGGCAACAGCCTCTTTTTCAAATGTGGGGCGGGTTGCAATGCCTGAAGAAATGGAAAAATACATAAGTCTTTTTGATGCTTTTACCTCTCCAAATATCTTGCAGGCATGTTCCTGCTCTTTTGGAGATAATTATGTTATAAGCTTTGCATCACCTTTTTTAGACCATGATGTTGAATGCAACTTTTTTAGGTCTTTGAGTCTTATGGGTATAGAAGCGGAAATTATCACCAATAAAATAGAAACAGAAGGATAATCATTTATGTTATATTGTGAAAAATGTAAAATAAGTGCAGCGGGCAATATTGAAAAATGTCCTCTTTGCGGAGGAAACTTGTCGGGCGATATTTGTGACGATGCGGAGGCATTTCCTGTAATTCCACCCGTAAAACCGAAGCGTTATTTGACTTTTAAAATACTTATTCTTATTAGTGTTATCACTGCAGCTGTGTGTTTTGCGGTGAATGCAAGCACGGAACTGCAAAGCTGGTGGTTGAATTATGTTCTTGCTGGGTTTGCAAGCTTCTGGATTATTTTTGGTATGGCAATAAAAAAGCGTGAAAATCCGGTAAAAGCTGTTTTGTGGGTTAATATTGCGGCTTCCCTGCTGCTTCTTTTATGGGATTTAGCTACAGGTTTTTTATGCTGGTCTATTAATTATGCTCTTCCTGTTTTATATATATGTGCAATATTTGCTATCGTTGTATTGTCTTGCTTTTTGCACTTAAAGCCACAGGATTATATATTCTACCTTATACTGAATATTCTGCTTGGAATGATTCCTTTGATATTATACCTTTTTAGTGTGCCTGATGTTGTTTATCCTTCTGCAGTTTGCGCTGCAATAAGTATTGTTACTATGGCAACATTGATTATTTTTAAAGGTGGTGCCCTAAAAGAAGAACTGGATAGAAGGCTGCATATATAAATTATATTATACCTGCATTAAATTCTTTTGTGAGAGCATTTATTATGTGCGGATTAATTATAGAATTCGGGCATTTTGAAAAGTATAGTTTTTTAGGGTTGAAATAAAGTGTACTTAACAGAATATTTAAAGTATTCGGTGTACAATGGGTGAATATTAAATTTAAATTTTTGCAATTTCTTTCTTTTAAGATATATATTAAAAGCTGAATTTCAACCGGAGAATCAAGCTCTATCAATGTTTTATCTTTAAATTGTTTTACAATTTCTTCTTTTTTATATGAACCTATAATAACATATATATCTTCATCTTGGGCCTTTTCGATAATTTTGCTGATTTCTTTTGTGTTGTATTTTAATTTAATTTTAGTATTTTTTTCAACATCCTCTGCAGTAAAACCTGTTGAATTCAGTGCATTTTCAATCAACGGTTCAAAATCATTATTTTCAACCCTTATCATTTTTTCAGGAGAGATAATTTTTGTTGTATAAATTGTTCCGTGGCGAAGATAATCCACCTTTTGCAAGAAATTTTGCGTGGTGAAAATCGGGCCTTTAAAGTTTGTAAAATCAACCTGCGCATTTTCATATCCAAAATGTGCGATTAAATTTTTATACTTTAAAAAATGCGGATAACAAAAAGCGGTAAACAGGCTTGAATTTGTGTAGACATTGATTTTCCTATCACCGATTGCATTTAATAATTTATCAAGCTCGTTTAAATCGGAACCTGAAACAAGAATTGATTTGCCTTCTTTTATTTCAAAGTTTATATCTGTTTCAATTCTTTTTCCGTAAGTTTCTTCAAGGGTTTCAGTTAACTTCTGCCAGATATCAAAGGAGATTTTTGAAAAATCACATATATTTTGCTTCAGTTTTTCAGTTTTTTTAGATGAAATATTTGTTAAATTAAGGAATTTTAAGATTTGAAAATTCCATTCAAAGTTTTGATACCCTAAAGAAGCTAATTTTTCAATATTTATACTTGTTGTTCTTGCAAAAAACGCTATAAGTTCAATTAAATCAAACTTTTTTGGTTCATATTCGCGTCTTTTTTCAGAAACAATTGTCTCGCCCAGCCTTAAAAGGTTTGTGCGGGAAGGGTTAATCGGAAGCTTGTGGGCATTTTCAACAAGTTCGTATTTTATGCTTTTTTCTTTAGCATTTTTTAAATAACATTCTCTTACCTTAAATTTATCTTCTTCAAGAGAATATAAGAGTTTTTTGTAATCATCCAGCTTAAATGCTGTATTTATAAGTATTACAGAAAGTGCGTGTACTGCATTTTGAATGATTTTATCATCTTTCATATTAAAATCTGAAAGCTTTACAACATAAAATGCAATTTGCTTAATTTCATTTAGTAATAATTCTTCAAGTGCATAAACCGAAGGGTCTATTGTACAGCCTCCGTTTGAGCCTTCCGATGTATTGCAGTTATTGGTATCCTGATATTCGTTAAAAAAATTGTTTGTCATAATACAGAATATTTTATTCTTGTATTGTAAAGAATAAATCGCCTCAAGGATTAATATCTTTTAAGATAATTTCAGGGCAAGATTTATGGCTTCAATCATTCCTTCAGGGTTTGCAATGCCTTTTCCCGCAATATCATAGGCAGTACCTGATGATGGGGAAGTTCTGATTATTTTTAAACCTATGGTTGTATTTACGACCTTTTTAAAGCATAGGGCTTTAACGGGGCAAAGGCCCTGGTCATGATAAGAGGCAAGTATACAGTCATAATCCTGCTTTTGGTTGTTAATATATTTTTCTCCGACATGTGCAAAAAGTCCGTCTGCACTTAAAGGCGGGGTAATGTTAATTCCGATTTTTCTTAGATGATTTATAGCGGGAGTCATTATTTCAATTTCTTCAAAACCCAGAATTCCATTTTCTCCTGCATGCGGGTTTAGTGCACAAAGGGCAAAACGGGGCTTTTTGATGCCGCATTTTTCAATTAAAAATTTATTTGTTCTTAAAACTTTTTCTATAATTAAATCTTTTGTCAGTTTAATGTCTTTAAGTGCAAGGTGGCGGGTCAGAAGAAGCACCCTTAAATCATTTGAGATAAACATCATTTCCGCTTTTGAATTTTCATCTCCTAAGAATTCCTGTAAAATTTCAGTTTGCCCTGAATATTTATATCCTGATTTATGAAGGGCTTCTTTTGAAACAGGGGCTGTTACAATTGCATTTATTTTTCCTTTATTTGCAAGAGATGAAGCTGTTTTTAATGCTTCAAAGCAGAATCTTCCGTTATCGGATGGGTCAATTTCAATTGTTTCATATGTTTTATTTAATGCACCGTTAAGATTTTTTCCTATTATTAAAACCTGATTTTCCGGTAAATTCAGCGCATTTAGGGCTTTTATTGTTATCTCTTCTCCAATGCCCAGAATATCTCCTGTTGTGATTGCAATTTTATTCATTTATGTGGTGCTCAAAATATTTTACTATATCAATGAGGGTGGATGAAGTACCTAAATTTCCTGATTTTGTAACAATCAGCTGGGCATTTGAATCCATACAAAGGGGGATTGACGGGAGGATGGAATCTACAACCTGCAAGTATTCGCAATTTATGGCTTTAGAGCATCTGTAAGATGTTTCTCCGCCTATTGTAATCAGAATAAATTGTGCTTTTTGCTTGATTAAATTTGCAAGCTTTGCAAGGTAATCAGTTATTCTTTCCGCCAAGTCTTCTTTTGTAATGCCTTCATCTATTAATTTGTTCTTTTCTGCATCATTGGACAGTTCTTCTTCAAGATTACATACATGAACTGCTACAATATTATCCTTTACAAGGTTTGATACTATTCTTTCAATAAGTGTTTCATCGGGGCCTTTTAAGATATCATCAAGATGAAGCGGTACAAAATATGTGTTTTGAATGTCTGTATCCATTTCAAGTTTTTTCATCTGCAAAGCCGTTAAAGATGTTGCGGAGCCTGAAAGTATTAATTTTGGAAGGTTTGGTATTTGTTTTTGAACAGGGGGTTTGATTTCACTAAGCCAGACAGCACCAAGAGCATGAGCAAGGCCTGCTGAACCTGCCGGTAATATATTAAAAGAACTTTTTTGCATTGCAAGAACTATCTGCTCAAGGTCAACTGTGGACACGGAATCCATCACAATTAATTTTTTACCTGCTGAAATTAATTCATTAAGTTTCAAGGCAATAGGGCCTGCACCTTTTGTTATTGTTTTAAGTTCAATTGAGGCCACCAAATCCTGTGCATTTTCGCTCAAGCCTTTTTTTAAGATATCAGGAATATAAGAGTCATATATCGGAGCTTTGGGGTCGCGTGCAGCATCTGTTCTTTCAATCGGGATACCTTTTAAAAGCTGATATCCGCCGATTGTAATTCTTCCTTCCTGTACAAAAGCAGGGGCTACAATTGCGGCATCATACCCCGTGGCTTCAAGCATTGCAAGAATTTCAACCGGGATATTTCCTCTTAAAGTTGAATCAATTTTTTTATAAAAATATTCTATTCCAAATTTTTCTTTTAAAACCCTTGTGGCTTCAAATACTATTCTGCCTGCATCTTCCGGGTCTATATTTCTTGTTTCGTTGCAAAGTGCCCATGTTTCAACATTTAAATGATTTTCATTTAATGAATTTATATCAAGGATAATTTCAGTATTTGAACCTTTCATAAAAAATTGAAGAGCAGTATCGTTTGCACCTGTAAGGTCATCAGCTACTATCCCTATAGAATTAGAAATTAACATCTACATCATTCCCTGAGCTTCATCTTTTTTGGAATTCATAAGTCTTAAATTGGTGCACCTTATAAGGTATCTTTCAACCATCTCTCCATCCGGTGCCTGCCATTTGCTTGAAACTAACCTTCCTTCAATGCCGACAAGACTTCCTTTTTTCACCCATTCACCCGCAATTTCTGCTTGTCTGTCCCAAACTTCTATATTAAACCAGTCTGTTACCTGTTCTTTCGTTCTTGAATCCCAACGGTTAACAGCAACAGAAAATGTGGTTTTAATTTTTCCGTTGTCATAATATTTCATCTCCGGGTCTTGTCCTGCGCGTCCTACTATAACAACTGAATTTACCATTTTTGTATTCCTTTTATATAAATATTTTCTTCTTTGCACCGATTATATTATTAAAAAGATTTCAGTGCAACTTTTGCGAAAACTTGATAAACCCTTTTAATACGCGCTATTCTGTCGGAGTGTCATCCGGAGCATCTGATACAACTTGATTTCTGCCGTTTCTTTTTGCAATGTAAAGGCATTTATCAGCATATTCTATTAACTTTTCTGTTGTATCGCCGTTTTCAGGCATAGCGGCAACCCCTAAGCTTATTGTAACGTGAGTCCAGTCGCCTGTTGCAAGTTCAAATTCTTTATTTCTTACAGCTTCGCAAATTTTTACTGCAGTTTTAACCGCATCTTCTTTGTTTGTATTGGTTAAAATTACGGACATCTCTTCGCCGCCGTACCGGCAGGGGATATCTGTTGAGCGGATATTGCGTTTTATGGTCTGGGCTACCTGTCTTAAAACAGCATCTCCGGATTGGTGGCCGTATGTATCGTTAAATTTCTTAAAGAAATCAATATCCACCATTATTAAAGAAAATACGCCATTATACCTTTTTGCAGTCTGGATATTTGTTGTCATCTGTTCCTGAAAATACCTGTGGTTAAACATTTCAGTAAGCCCGTCCGTTACGGCTAATTTATAGGTGTGCTCATAATCTCTTGATGTAATTAAATATTTTACAATATAGGCACAGGCGAAGGTTAAAATGCTTAATACAAACTGCGCGGTTAAATTTACCCAGATATTAAATATTCCCATAAGAAGTATGGAAACTACAAAGTATGCAGCCTGCAAACCGAAGAATAACAAAACGGATTTTAGAGGTGATTTGAAATTCATAATTCCGAACCCTGTTAAAAAAGCTATTAAAAGGGCGATTAAAATATCATAAAATGTACCTGTTTTTTTAATGAAATTATTATCAAGAAGATTATTTAAAAATGTTGCTTGAACTTCAACCCCCGGGAACATATATGATACAGGGGTGCTTTTTATATCAGAGAGGCTGTTTGCTGTTACCCCTACAAATATAATTTTATTTTTAAAATTATCGTCTAAAAACTTTCTGTCATTTTTCTTAACCGCATCTGATACTTTCCATAAAGGAACATATCTGAAACTCCATTCCGGTCCGTACCAGTTTAAAATAAGCTTTCCTTCTTTTGTGAGCGGGAGAATATGGCCCTTATCAAGTATAATTCTGCCGTCAGGTTTCATTTTAAAATTATTTTTATCAATATTTAAATGGTTTAGCCCTGCAAGGACTGTAAGATGTTTAAAATAGGCATTGTCGTAGTATGAAAACGGCGGCATAGTTCTTATTATGCCGTCTTTATCTCTTTGGACATTTATTAAGCCTATATTTTTTGTGCCGTTTAAAATTTCATCAATAATCGGGCGGCAGTTTGTATAGAATAAATCAGGGTTTTGTTTAATTAAAAAATCATTTTCAACCGTATTTTTTATTGAATCGGGCAGTTGCGGCGGAATTCTAACTTCTGAAGGATAATTATCCAAATTCATTGAAACATAAACATTCTTATTATTGTTTACAGCTTTAATAAGTTCGTAATCGGAATCGCCGTCAGCTCTGTATTTTTTTAAAAATAAAAGGTCAAAAATTATCATATCCGGATTGCTTAATTCCAATTGATTAATTAGATTTGCCCAGAAAGACCTTTGAACGGGCCAGCTGCCGTATTTATCCACAATGTATTCATAGCTTGCATCGTTTACATCTATGATTACAATATCGTCAGAAGTTTTTTTGTATTTTGAAACTATATTCTGCCTTAAATCAAAGGTAGTATTTTCAATTTTTGTTAAAAAATCTTTAGATGAGGGGATTGAAATTAAATATAAAAATACCCCGAATACGAGAAGAGATGCCAAAATATAGGAGGCTTTAATCCAAATTTTCTTATTCATAAATTATATTATAATTTGAAAATTCCATTTCATCAATAATGTCAAAAACAGGGTTTATATTATGGAATTCAATTTTTCTGTCGTGATTGTATAAAAATTTTATAAGGCTGTCTGCTGCCTTAAAATTCAGGTTTGAATAAGATAAAAAATTCAAAAGACATTCTTCATTCGTGTTCATAGGTTAATTGTCTTATATTTTTTAAAATTAAAAATCAACCGTTTAGGATAATTTTAATCCCTTTTCTTAAACCAAATGGAGGATATTTGTTAATGCCTATGAGCCGGCAAGGACTATGGTAAAATCCCTTGCAGCTTTGTTTAAGCCTATAGGGTCATATACAGTCTGCTTATTTTTTATATCGGGAATATTTTTCTTTAAACTTACAATAACATCTGTCGGCAAATCAAGGTTATGAATTGCAATATGGTCATGTCCAAGTTTTGTTGCAGATTTCATATTTACATTCATGCCGTTATTTTCAAGTGCCTGCTTTATATCAATGGCTTTTGTTTCCATATCGGATGTGTATAAAATGCCTACAGAAACTGGACCATTTAGAGCTTTTGGCTTATCTCTGTATACCAATCTGTTAATGATATCCTGAGTTTTTTCAGGGTCTAAAATCCAATAGCTGATACTGCCTCTTTGAGATGGAGACCCCGGAAGAGTAGCTACCTGAACAGTTGTCATATCAATGCTCTTAGCAAGGGCTGCGTATTGAGATAACTCATAAACCGATAAATCAGTTAAAATATATTTTGGCATTACCT
>CAQTPN010000019.1 GCA_948888345.1 uncultured bacterium
AGAAAAAAATTATAAAAGCAAAGAAGAAGAACAGGAAAGAATCAGTCTTGAAAAGGCTGTGCAATCTAAGCATAAAAAACATGTTCAAGAGGTTGAGTCTGTTGAAGATGTGAAACAGGTTGTAATTAACAGGCCTATGACTGTTGGTGAGTTGGCTGATAAAATTAAGAAAACTCCGGCTGAAATCATTAAATTTCTTATGATGGAAAAAATTATGGTGACTGTAAATTCGCCTATAGATATTGATACAGCTAAAAGGGCAGCTATAAACTTTGATATAGAGCCTCTGGATGAAGATATTGAAGCTTTTATTCAGGAAGAGACCGAGAAAGAGGAAAAGAATAAAATTCTTCTTGAGGCTGATGAAAAATCCTTAATAAAAAGAGCACCTGTTGTTACTATTATGGGCCATGTTGACCATGGTAAAACAACACTCCTTGATAGTATTCGTGCTTCCAAGCATAAAATTGTTTCAACCGAGGTAGGCGGTATTACTCAGAGTATCGGTGCTTACACTGTATGGCAAGGTGATAAGAAAATTGTATTTATTGATACTCCGGGGCACGAAGCATTTACTCAGATGAGAGCAAGAGGTGCAAAATCAACCGATATAGCTATTCTTGTTGTTGCAGCGGATGACGGGGTTATGCCGCAGACAATTGAGGCTATAAACCATGCAAAATCGGCTAATGTACCTATTATTGTTGCCGTAAACAAGATGGATAAACCTGATGCAGACCCTGATAAGGTTTTACAACAGATGACCGAATATGGTCTTGTGCCGGAAGCATGGGGCGGAGATACAATTTGCGTGAAGGTTTCAGCTATTCAAGGTAAAGGAATTGACGAGCTTTTGGAATACATTTTACTTGTTGCTGAAATGCAGGAATTAAAAGCCGTAAAGGATTGCCCCGGAATGGGCGTTATTATTGAAGCTAACCTTGATAAAGGCAAGGGTCCTGTAGCAACCATGCTTGTTCAAAACGGTGTTTTGAAAGTTGGGGACTCAATTGTGGTGGGCACTGTGGGCGGTAAAGTCCGTGCATTGCTCGATGATTCCGGACAGAGGGTTAAAATGGCAGGTCCTTCTACTCCTGTGGAAATTTTAGGCTTAAATGAAGTGCCGCAGGCCGGCGATGCTTTTGAAGTGGTTCAAAATGATAAGGTTATGAAACAGATTGTGACCGAAAGAAAACAGCAGGAGCGTACTAACAGGCTGGAAGCCATGGCTGTTTCTCATGTCAAAAAAGAAACCCTTGCAAATGATGAAATTAAAAATCTTAATTTAATAATTAAGGCAAATACCAACGGTTCTGCAGAAGCGGTTTCACAAGCTATTCAAAATGTAAAATCAACCGAGGTTATCCCTAAAATAATGCACGTTGGAGTTGGTGATATATCCGAGGCGGATGTTATGCTGGCTTCTGCAAGTGATGCCATAATCCTCGGTTTCAGCGTTAAGGAAGATGCAAATGCCCTTGCGGCTGCTGAAAGAGAGCTTGTTACCATTAAAAAGTATGATATCATTTATCAAGTATTGGAAGATGTTGAAAAAACAATGCTTTCTTTATTGGAGCCTGAAATTCAGGAAGTTGAGCTTGGAACTGCAGAAGTAAGGCAGATTTTTACATTCGGTAAAACCGGTAAAATTGCCGGATGCTATGTTACAGAAGGCAAAATTGTTCGTTCAAAAACTGCTATTGTTAAAAGAGGCGGCGTAGAAATTTATAAAGGCGAGATTAACCAGCTGAAACGCTTTAAGGATGACGTTAAAGAAGTTGCTCAGGGTTTTGAATGCGGTATTTCTTTTGCAAAATTTAATGACCTTCAAGAGGGCGATATTATTGAAGTTTCAACTACAAAAGAAATCGAAAGAAGCTCGCTTGTATAGGTGATTTTGTTTCTATATGTGCCCTAAAAGCCTTATATGAAGCTAAATTTAACCTATTTTACGTGAAAAAGAAATGTATAAGGAAAATTATCAATGACACTTAGAAATGAAAAAGTTCGAAAAGCTCTAATGAGAGAAATTTCAGACATTTTATTCCGTGAAATAAAAAATCCTCATATCACGGGTATCGTTTCTATTACTGATGTTGAGGTTTCCCATGATAATTCTTATGCAAAGGTTTTTTACAGCGTAATGGCAGATAGTGATGAAAAACGCAATGAAACGGTTGAGGCACTAAAAACAGTTACGCCAAAAATCCGCTATGAGGTTGGAAAGCGTATCAGACTTAGAAAAACACCGGAATTGAATTTTATTTTGGATGACTCTCTTGAAAGAGGTTTTAGGATTACCGAACTAATTGATAAAATTTCCAGAGGTGAAATTTAAGGTGGATTTTTCAGAAAATGTGCCCGAAAAATTTGATTTTATAAAACCTTGCATAGACGGTGTTTCACGTGATTTTTCTAATGTAAATCCTGAATATAAGGGAAATAGTGAGCCTTTTTGTTTTTTAAATATCTTTAAACCCCGTGGTATTACTTCATTTGACGTTATTTATAAGCTAAGAAAACGTTTCAAAATTAAGAAAATCGGACATTCAGGTACTCTTGACCCTCTTGCCTGCGGAGTCATGCAGGTTGCCGTCGGGAAAGCCACGCGTCTTTTGGATTACCTTGGTTCAGATAAAAAATATGTTGCAAAATTGCGCTTTGGATATTTCTCTTCAACTGCAGATAAGGAAGGCAATGTAGCCTTTTTTAACGTGCCAAAATTTACCTGTGAGGAGCTTTTGACTGCCTTGAATTCTATGATTGGTGAAATAGAACAAATTCCACCTGCATATAGTGCTGTAAAAGTAGGCGGAAAGAAACTTTGCGACCTTGCAAGAAAAAATGAGAAAAAAATAACGTGCAGCAAACATTTTAATATTAAAAATGAGGCTGATTTAGATGTTTTATTTAATAAAATAAATAACGGCCTTGCAGGTGTTGAAATTCCAAAGAGAACTGTTAAGATATATGAAGCTAAACTTTTAAATTTTACGACACTTGATAATCTGAATAATCTTGATGAAAAAGTGCCGGATGAAGCGGAAATTGAAATTTTTTGTTCTAAAGGTACGTATATCCGCACTTTTGCTCTTGATTTAGCTAAAAAACTCGGCACTTCTGCTTATCTGACTGATTTAACCCGTATTAGCGCGGGTAGTTTTGATATTAAGGATTCTGTCAAAATTGATGAAGTTTTTTTGGATGAGCATGGCATAAAACCTTATCTGGCACTGGATTTGCCGATTTATGAACTTAATGAAGAAGAATATAGAAAAACTTTAAATGGTGTAAGTTTTGTATCAAAGGCTCAAATGCCCGAAAATCAAGCCTTAATGCTTGTTTATCAAAATAATCTTGTATCAATTGCGGTTTTGTCAGATAATAATATCATATGTAAAAAAGTTTTTAAATAATGCTTGAAACCTTGTCATAAGGTGTTAAATAGGGGAAGTATATGGGAATTTTTATAAGAACTTTAATTGTGACACTTGTATTTTGTATTGGATATTTTGCCTGGTCTTATTTTTCAAAGGAAGCCTTCAGTCCTGAATTAGAAATAACAGGCGAGGCCAAAAATGTTGTAGTACAAGATAAAGCACCCGAAGAGCCCGAAAAGCCCGAAGCTGAAAATCAGATGAAAGAGCTTGAAATTGCTTTTTTAACAGGTGAAGATACTATTAAATTTGTGAAGAGAAAAGTTAAGAATAAAACCCTGTATAGTGCACTTGGCATGCTTTTAAAGGGCCCTACCGAGGAAGAAAAAAATCTCGGAATTTTTACAGAAATACCGTCAAATGCCCGTCTTATATCTGTTAAGAAAGATGAAGCAGAGAATTCTGTAATTATTAATCTGACCCGTGAATTTGGGGAAGGCGGCGGTACACAGTCAATTCAGGCCCGATTAAATCAAATTGTTAAAACCGTTAACATTTATGCCGGACCTCTGCCTGTTTATCTCTATCTTGATGGCAAAAAGGCTCAATACCTTGGGGGAGAAGGGATTTATATTAACCAGCCTATAAACAGATAAATTATTCTAATAAAAATTATTTTTATGTTTGTAATTTGTATTCAAATGTGATATCATTCTTATGTTTTATAAGTTGTTATATCACATTTCAATATTGTTTTATCGTAAAAAAGGTTACAAATGAAAGAACTCTTGTTTGGCAAGATTTCGGATATATTTGTGTTTCAGTGCATTTTGGTGCTGAAAATGCAAAAAATATCTAAAATAGTTTCAAATTTTATAATTAATTTTAAAAAAAGCCTGCCCAACCGGCTAATATCAAATCGCCCTGCTTTGTGTTGAACTAATTGAAGGCAGATATTTGATTGAGCAGTTTTAAGATAAACAATTTCTCGAGGTGATTTTTTTAAAAAGCACCTCTTTTTTTATGACAAAATTTTAACATTAAATTTCTTTATTAAATTTCACTGTTGAGATTTATTTTTGAAATTCGTTGCTAAATTTTGCCACATCAATATTCTACAACACTTTTTCGTTCAAAAAAAGTATGAAAAACTAAAAATAAACAAGTGAAATCAAACACTGCTTAAAAATCTAAAAATATCCGGATATCAAAGAAAAGAGTATATTTTGCTTTTTCTAAAGCCAAAACGACAACGAACTGACCCAAAGTGTGTATTTGAGTTAACTCCGTCCGTCCATGTGGAAGCGCAGAACCTATTCCATGACCAGCTGCTCCCACTCAAGTTGTAAGCAACAAAAGCCGCGCCGCCTGCCGTGCAGTTAGTGGTGTCTGTGTAGGCCGTAGAACTCCACATGTGGTATGGACCATGCCACTGCTTACTTGCGCTGATATTCTGGGCAGGACAGTACGGTATACCGGTCACGCTAGAGTAGCTACATAGTTGCTTCAAGAAGATTTGTAAACCTTTGTTAAATTTTTTAACAAAAATGTCCGGCAAACCTTTAAATATTCAGCCGGCTTTAAAATTTTAGCAAGCCTTTGAATACCTAACTTTGTCTAAAATTTTTTTCAGCCGCGCCTTAATAAAATTGCCGGTATTAAGCAGAATTTAAAAATCTGCTATCTTCTGACGGGTTAGAAATACCAGAAGCTATTTATATCCTTAAATATAAATACTCTCCTCCGGTAAA
Organism: uncultured bacterium; assembly: GCA_948888345.1. Taxonomy (GTDB): domain Bacteria; phylum Cyanobacteriota; class Vampirovibrionia; order Gastranaerophilales; family Gastranaerophilaceae; genus MGBC122484. The sequence goes on from CAQTPN010000019.1 coordinate 5,129, forward strand.
TATTTAGCAAAATATACTTTTGAAATTTAATTTGAGAAATTTTATTAATTCAAAGCCAAAACGACAACGAACTGAACCAAAGTGCGTGTAGCCATTTGTGTTCGTGGAAGCGCAGAACCAATTTAATGACCAGCTCGTACCATTCAGGTTGTGAGTACGGTAACCGGCACTGTCTGTACAACTGCTATACGTAAAGGCCGTAGAACTCCACAAGTGGTTCGGATACTGGTCCTGCTTACTCGCGCTTACAATCTGGCGCGGACAGTACGGTTCTTTTGCTGCCATTTGAAAATCAAGAAGAATTATTTTTGGCCGATATGAATTTTTCATACGGTCAAAAGCTTTTAAAAACAAGCCTAAAGCATAAAAATATGCCAAAAGCCTGCACAAATAAGCTGTTAAGCAAAAAATTGCTATCTCCTGACGGGTTGAATTTTCCTTGCTGTTTGTATCCTTGAACACAAGCACTCTAAGGAAAAATTTCTCTTTTTTTTATATAAACCTTTTTTAAAGCCAAAACTACAACGAACTGAACCAAAGTGCGTGTAGCCATCTGTATGGACGGAAGCGCAGAACCCGCCCTGATACCAGCTCGTACCATTCAGGTTCCAGGCGTAGTAAGCCGCGCCGCCCGCCGTGCAGACATCAGTGGTATAGGCCGTAGAACTCCACATGTTGTTCGGGTACTGAGCCTGCTTACTTGCGGGCCACTGGGCCGGACAGTGCCAAAACTTGCCGCATTCATACAAATTAGGAGTATTCTTATTATTTCACCAAATCATTTATTGAAATAATGTTTACTTAAGCTGTATAAAATTAATACTGCTATCTCCTGACGGGTTAAATAAGCTCATCTTTTCTATTATTATCCTTAAACAATAATACTCTTTTGGATGAACTTTTGGTTTATACATTTTAATAAATATTTAATTGTCAATTTTCATTTTTTAAAAAATTCCATTATTCTAAAGCCAAAACTACAACGAACTGAACCAAAGTGCGTATAGCCCGGTTCTGTCGCGTGAGTACTTACGATTGTGGAAGCGCAGAACCCGCCCACGCCAACAGACGCACCATTCAGGTATCGATTATAGTAAGCCGCGCCGCCCGTACAATTTGTATTTCCCGTATAGGCCGTAGAACTCCACAAGTGGGCCGGGTGCTGATTCTGCTTACTTGCTGACGGATACTGGGCCGGACAGTACGGTAAGCAGTACTTTGTGCATTTTTTTTGAAATTTCCATTCTAAAGCCAAAACTACAACGAACTGACCCAAAGTGCGTGTTGCCATTGCTTGCCCATGTGGAAGCGCAGAACCCATTGAGGCTCCAGCTCGTACCATTCAGGTTGTGAGTACGGTAAGCCGCGCCGCCATCTGTGCAATTTGTGCTCGTATAGGCCGTAGAACTCCACATGTGGTTCGGGTTCTGATTCTGCTTACTTGGCCCCTGCCACGGACAGTACGGTGTACCGGTTACGCTAGAGGCGTTACACAATTTATTAAGGAAGATTATCCCCTATCCGGCAAATTTTTCATCGGATAGAGCCTTATTATTTAAGGTTTTTAAGCACTATTGTTAATTTAATGCTACTTCCTGACGGGTTAGAATGGCCCTACTATCTGTCTTTGCGCCCTTGAGCGCAGACACTCTTTTCGGGCATGAAATTTTTTTTAGAAAAGCTGAATTAAGTTTTTAATCGCTGTTTTTCTCCTCCTTCTTTGTTTACAAAAGTACATATAAGTTTACATAAGGTTATTTCAATAAAACTTTATTTTTCAAAGCCAAAACTACAACGAACTGAACCAAAGTTTGAGTAGCCGGGTTTCGACGGGTGAGTACTCACGATTACGGAAGCGCAGAACCCGCCCAAACCCCAGCTTGTACCGTTAAGGCCATAAGTGCGGTAAGCCGCGCCGCCTGCTGTACAAACGCTGTCGGTATAGGCCGTAGAACTCCACAAGTGGCTCGGCCACTGAGACTGCTTTTTTCTTCAATAAAAATAAAATTGCTGAATTATTTCTACCATATAAAAGCCGAAAAATTAAAATCCAATTCAATAAACTAATCTTTATATCATTATTGAAAGGATGCCTGAAAACCCCATTTTTATTTATGAAATTTTAGGCCCTAAGCCCCATATAGAGCTATTTTCGGACGGGTTGAAAATTCTTCTCTGCTAACATCCTTGAACATTAGCACTCTAAGAAGTAAAGTTTTACTTTTTAATAATTTAGCTCTTCTAACGTAGATAGTCAATATGCTTAACAAAATTTTACATTATTGAAAATAGATTTCAATATGGTATACTTCATAAAAGAAAAGTTGAAAAAGATTTGAGCAAAAATGTGCTCAAAAAATTAAGTTGTTTTATCGTAAATAGTTTACAGTAAGGTTACATGTAAGTATGAAAAAAGTTATTTTTTCGCATGCCGGAAATTTTGCATGCGCAAACTCATGTCATCCAAAAAACAGACAGGATGGCGGTGCCAAAAAAACAGGATTTTCGCTGGTGGAAATGCTGATGGCACTTTTGGTGGCTTCATTGCTGTTAGCAGCATTAGCCCCGGTTATGACAAGGAAAATGTCTGAAGCAAAAGTTAATGTTTCGGGCAGTTTCACAGACCACATCTACCATGACTACAAGATTTTTACAAATCTTACAACAGGAGACGGTGATAATGCTAATAAAGAGTATGAATTCACCTTTCCTGCAAGCACTGAAGACCAGCAAGTATCAAGATTTAGTGCAATTATAGTATCAGGAGGCGGTGGAGGTGCCGGTGCAGCGGCTTCCGATATAAGGGGGCCGAAAACTCTCTCTTATAATCAGGGAAATGCAGGTGCTGCAACATCTTCAACCTCAAGTGCCGTAACATTGCCGGGGTATGTCGATTATAAATTTAACCGGTATACCGATGCAATAAAACTAACGATTGTTAGCGGCGCAGGTGGCGGCGGCGGCGGAAACGGCGTGACTAAGACTGAAATACCTAAGCTTAGTCAATCCGTTTGTGCCGGCTACACAATGGGAAAAACAGATACCACAGGACATGTTGGATCTATTTCTTCTCCGCTTGCTGTCTACGACTCAGCTAATAATATGTGTGTTACTGCATATAACCAGATTTCATCGGGTACAAGAACGTCGCCTGCACCCTCGCAGCCGTATTGTACGACGTATACCTATAATGGGTTCAGTACGCCTATTTGTTTGAAAGAAGGTGCGTTTGGTGCATGTACTGCGTTCAAATCTGCTATCGGAAGCAGTATGAATTGGAGATTGCCGACACAGGCTGAACAGGCTAAGTGGACTGCAGCGTTTGTTGGGGGAACTGTGGCAAGCGGCAACCTTGGAGGATGTAACCACTCTAGCGTGACCGGTACGCCGCACTGTCCTGAGCAGTGGCTGAGCGCAAGTAAGCAGGGTTGGTTCCCGCAGCACTTGTGGAGTTCTACGGCCTATACAGGTGACCCTAACTGTACTGGCGGCGCGGCTTACCGTACTCATGCTCTGAATGGTACGAGCTGGTATCTTAGTTGGTTCTGCGCTTCCACAGACGCCCGCGAGTCTTGGCTTGGCCTCACGCACTTTGGGTCAGTTCGTTGTGTTTTGGGGGCCGAACCAACTGAGGTCTTTAACTCTTTCTCTGGCGGCGCCGGAGGCGCCGGCTCGTCTGTAACAATTACAGTTCCTGCTGATGTTGTTCAAAAGGCGATTGATGATTCAACAACAGGACAAGGGGTATTAAGAGTATATGCGGGAAATGGCGGAAAAGGCGCACCTGCGTATAGTAATGACGGTTATTACGGGCAGGCTTCAAAAGTTGAAGTATATAGTACAAATGCTTCTGGAGCAGCTAATGTGAAATTATGGCATATAACGGTTCCCGGAGGCGGAGGCGGTAAAAAGGCTTCTACAACGGCAGGCGGTGCTGCAGGTACGGCAGGCGGAAGCAAATGCGCTTATTATTTCCCTGAAAGCTCAGGCGGAAAATCAACTTATGCCAATAATAATGATAATTTGTCTTTTGAATGTTCTTCTTTACCCGGATTTTCAGCCGGTATTATAGGAGAAGCAGGCCAAAAAGGTGTTAAGGGTACAAGCCCTGCAACAGGCGGTGAAGGCGGAAGTATGGGTGGTAACGGGGCTACATGTTCAGGTACTACTGCGGCAACATGTAATGCAGGAAATACGAATGGTGCAGGCGGAAGCGTTACAATTCAATATAATGCGAGAATACCGGGTGTCGGCGGTGCAGGCGGCGGTGCAGGCAGTGCAATCAGAGCCTTGAATATACCGGTGCCCTCTGATAGGAAAATTAAAATATCAGTAGGTGCAGGCGGGCTGCCGGGAGCTGCAGGTACTAACGGCAAGGCAGGCGGTGCAAGCTATATTGAAGTTAACGGTGTAAAATATGCAACTGAGGCTGGAAAGGGCGGTGCAACAGCAGCCGGCGGCAATGTGGATAATGTGGCATACAATTTAACGGATGCTCAGGTTGCTCCATATTTAAAAACGCTTGGAAATGCAGGTGCTGCCGGCGGTTTGGCTGATAGTGTTAAGAATAGCGATTATGTCAAAAACGGTGAAAATTCCCTTGGAACAGCAGGGGTGAAAGGCAAACTGGATACGGAAACAGGGTATAGAGGAAGAATGTCCTCAGGCGGAAACGGCGGTATTAATAATATGACGTCGCTTGCACAGCAATTACCTTGCGGAATGTTTAGCAATGTTGAAATAACTTATAAAAACAGTAAACTTGCTTGCGGAATGCCCAGCAAACCTACACCCTTAACCCATGGGGCGGCCAATATATTTAATTTGGCCGGTGTAAACAGCTATCTGCAATTCTTAGGAGTTGGCGGTGCAACCGGCGGCGGCGGCGGTGCATGGGTGAAGGGCACCACTCCTGAGGCTGAAGGCGGTGCAGCAGGTTCAAGCGGATATGTTGTTATTTACTGGGGTGATGAGTATGTTTGGAATTAAACATAATATCTCATTGTGCAATGGTTTATGATAAACAACTGAGAGCACAAGATAAGCCGAAGATGAATTTTCATCTTCGGCTTTTATTTTATATGCGGATAAATTTGATGTGAAGGATTTAGTAAAATATGTTGTCTATGATAAAATAATTTCAAGGGTAAAAATCCCGCCTGCTCTAGCCACACGTATATTTGAAGATATGGGTTAGAAAGGGGGTATTATGGATTATATAATAAAGCTACTATTATTGGTTTTTGCCATAATAGTAGCTATAAAAATTAATTCGTAGGGATTTGAAGAAGGCTTTAAGAGTATGCGGCTCTTAGAGCCTTTCCCTTTTTTTATTATACCATAACTTTTAATTTTTCAACCGCAGTTTATTCTAAAGCCAAAACACAACGAACTGAACCAAACTCTGTGTAGCCGGGAAAAGACGAGTGAGTACTCACGAATGTGGAAGCGCAGAACCCGCCCAAGCTCCAGCTGGTGCCAAGAAGCCCGTAAGCACGGTAACCCGCGCCGCCATCAGTACATACGCCATAGTCAAAGGTGGTAGAACTCCACATGTGGTACGGCCACTGACTCTGCTTACTTGCGCTGATGCCCAGGTTTGGACAGTGCGGCGTATTGTCTGTATGCCTTGAGCGGCAACATTCTAAAACCAACACAACGAACTGAACCAAAGTGTGTATAGTCCGGTATCGCTGCGTGAGTGCTAATGACCGCAGAAGCGCAGAACCCGCCCTGGTACCAACTGGCACCATTCAGAGCATGCGTATAGTGAGCTGCGCCGCCCGCCGTACAGTCTGTGCTGGTATAGGTAGTAGAACTCCAAAAGTGATACGGGTACTGAGCCTGCTTACTTGTGCTTAACTCCTGGCGCGGACAGTGCGGTGCACTATCTGTACGTCCATAAGGACAGCATTCTAAA
>CAQTPN010000020.1 GCA_948888345.1 uncultured bacterium
GCGACCACCGAGATCTACACTCTTTCCCTACACGACGCTCTTCCGATCTGGTACAGGAGCTTTAGGCTGTGTTAATTCAATCACCAGAGGGTCATTTTTAAACTGGTCAGCATTTGCTTTAATTCGTGAAATAAATGCTTTTGTTTCACGGAAAGGAGGCACCCCTTTATATCTTGCAACATTTCCGGGGCCTGCATTGTATGCGGCAAGTGCTAAATCCGTTGAGCCGAATTTTTTGTACATCATCTGATAATACATAATTCCGCCTTTAATATTATCGCTTACAATATAAGGGTTAACCCCGAGCCTTCTTGCCGTATCAGGCATTAATTGAAATAGCCCGACAGCACCTGAAGCCCCTTTTTTTGTCGGTATAAATTCTGATTCTAATTTAGCAATACTTAATGCGATACAAGGGTCTACACCCATATTTACCGCAGTTTTTACAATTGATGATTTGATTTCATTTGGCGACCCGGCCGCATTAGCTATGCTGCCTAAATTAATGCAAAGCGCACAAATAAAGACTAGCAAAGTTTTGATAAGCTTTTTCGTCATAATAATTAATCCTCTTTTTTGTTTTCTAACAGGGTAAAAACTTAAAATACATTTCTTATCTGACACATTATTTTATGTACTTAAGATGAAAACCCAAGTTTGTAAACCTAATATACACGCAACATACCTATTTTGCAACCCCCCTGAAGGGCTATTATCTTACTGTATTACAATTATATAGGGGTTTTAGGCCATTTTTACATATATAGTAAATAACAATACAAACTAAGGCGCAAATAAAAAAATGTTCATGCTTTGTATATTATAATACATAAATAAAAACGAGAAAGGAATTTCCATGAGTATAGGAAGAATTGGTTTTAACTCTCCGGTTAGAACATTTAATTATGGACAAACACGTACTGCAAAACAAATAAAAGCTTCAAATATAAGTTTTAAGGGCAATGATACAAAAAATGTAAATCCATCTAAACCGGAACTTCTTCAGCGTGAAGATATAAAAAATGCTAAGGATTATATATCTAAGAATGCTCATGGAGATGTAAGAATAGATGAACAGGGTAAAAATGTTCTAAAAAGTGCAAGATATTTGCTTGAAAATGGTATAAGGCCTGTGTATAAGCATGGGTACACTGAAGCCAGAAAAGGAACGCTTCTTGCAGAAGGGTTTTATAGTGAAACGTTTGATAAATTATTTAATTATTGTGTATCAGAGAATATAGATATGAAAGATTTTATTAATCTTGCAAGTACGATTGTTGTTGACCCGAATTCTAAAGACTATAACCTTGAAACTGCAAATAAGCTTCTTGAAATTACAAAATCAAAAGGCTTAAAACATAATGCATCAACCATACATCCGCTCAGCTGTCTTATAGGTATATCAGACAATGAAAAATCAGATAAACTCAGCGGCGAAGAATTTATGAAAATTATTGATTTTGCAATAAAAAAAGATGTTGATAACACGCATCTTGGATACCTTTTAAATGCAAGCAGCCCGGAAAATATAAAATCAGGAAAAATTTCAATTAAAAATGATAAACTTATTGTTTTTGATGACAGTAATTGGGACGCTCGTACTTTATCCTTGTATGATTGCAGCCCAAGATACAGAGGGGTTTATGTTAACGGTAAGCTTGCGGCGGATTATCGTAAAGAAAATCAGTGGTGCAAGGGAGCCGTTATGACAAAGTATGGAGATGATGGCATAAGAGACTTTTCATTCTCTTATGGCGAAAGCGGGTACGAACCGAAAATTCTGTACTATACTGCTGACGGCAAATATGCAGCATCAAAAGTTCCTATTGATAAAGATGTGCAAAAAGAAAATATAACAAAAGTTTATAAGGCACTTACATCTTCTGATTTAGCTGATGTTTTAGATGCCGAGGCAAAAAAACATGTTGAAACCGCAGCTAAAGATTTTGTTGATGCAGTTAAAGAAATCCATGGTGCAGATTTAGAAAAACTGCCTGCTTTTGAAGAATTTTTAGCAAAACAAGGTATTGAACCTTCAAGTATTAATGATAAAGATATGGCAAATTTATTCATTGCTCATACAAAAGTTCAGGAACTTGAACAGCAAAAACAAGAACAAAATCAAATAATCTCTGATATTTATGCAAAATACGTTTAAGATTAAGAATTCGGGATTTAAAAAAGATGCAAATACATTCAGTAAATAAAAACTATATGAGCTTTTACGGTATTCAAAGAAGCAGCAGGCCTTCTGCTAAAGGCAGGTAGCATATTGTTCAAGATATTGACAGTGAAGCGCAAGGCAGGCTGCAAAGCATAGGGCTGGATGCTTTAAGCGGTATTTTTAATTTTTTGCAAAAAGATATAGTGGCGGAAAAACTTGCAGATAATATAGAATTTAAACCGGCTGAAACCATTCAGGAGGCAAGAAAATTTGCGCATGATAATCTTGGCATATATAAATATAAATTAACGGATATAGATTGTGCAAACTATGTAAATGAGGCACTTTGCGAATATTATAACCAAAGCGGTAACAAAAGGGCTATAATTGATACAATCGGCAATGAATGTAATTCTTCAAATATTGCAAGCATAAGTGTATTCCATTCGGATTTAAATATAAATGAAGAAGTTTTGAAAAATATTGATGCAAGGATTGATTCTTTATTTAGAAATGAGGAATCAAAAAATAAAGTTTTAAAACAAGGCGGTGTACTTGATGAAAGATTTAATTTGACACAAAACCAGAAAGAACGTCTTGAAAAATACCGCAAAAATCCTGATGGTATGTCTTTAAAGGAAAAAGTCGGGCTTATGGTGTTTCTTCAAAATGCTTCGGATACTAAATTGCCAAAGCCTACATTTTATGATGCGCTAAAAAATAAGGAAGTAAAAGAATATTTAAATGCAAAAGGGCTTGATAATCTTGATACTATCTGCGCTTTGCCGCCGCAGGAGGGAAGAGAGCTTATAAAAGAAATATTCGAAAATACGAGCTATAAAATGACTGTTCCGGATGGCGGGAATTTTATGCCTGTAAACCATGAAATCGGCCACAAAGAACATGCTAAAAATGTGGGCTTAGAAATATTTAATTTGCTTGCAACGCTTCAATATGACGGCAGTGAAGATAAAAGCGAAGTAAATATGAAGCTTAGAAAAAACATGCAAAAATTTATGCAAAATGAGCCTGAATGGTATGTTGTCTGCAGTGCTTTTCCATACGGGATGGCTTCCCCTGCCGAATTTGTTGCGGAAGCATTCGCCTGCCTTGTAAACGGAGCGGAGCTGGATGATAATATTATGAGGTTGTATGAAAAATACGGCGGTGTGATGCCGTAAGGGTTTAATAAAAAGGAAAAGGCCATGTGCGTTTCACTTTTTAATGTTTCACATAATTCAAATAAAACAATATACTCAGGATTTTCAGCCGCCCTGAATATATGTAATTGCAACCCTGAACTTATTTACAGTCGTTATCCTAAATATTCGCAATCGTCACCCTAAATATATTTACCCTGAACTTGTTTATAATCGTCACCCTGAACTTGTTTCAGGGTCTATTAAGAATAAGTCCCAAAATCTTTTGCTTGAAAATATTATATATTTTATGTTAGAATTAATTTTATAAAAATTTTTGAATTTTGAAAAACCAATATTTGGAGAACTGGCCGAGTGGCTGAAGGCGGCACCCTGCTAAGGTGTTATGTGGGTTATCCTGCATCGAGGGTTCGAATCCCTCGTTCTCCGATTTGCTTTTTAGGTTTTTAGAATTTTTTATATTGTAAAATAAATTTACATTTTGTAACGCCTGAAAATATGTACAAATATTTGTATTCAGGGTATAATTTTCTCCGATATCTGGGTATTTATAATAAATTAGGAAATACGAAAATGAGAAATAAAGGAAAAAGATTTTTAATTTGCTGTATGGCTCTAAGTTTAATGTGCTGGGGGGGGGTATGTGGTAACTCCGTTTTTGCAGGATATATTGCCCCTGATACATACAGTACAATTGTAGATGGCAACGGCACAGGCGAAAAAAGGATGACTGTAACGGGCAAATCTTACAGTTCTTATCATTTTTTTAATAACAAGCAAAATCCGAATGACCTTATAAAGGGCGGAGCTTTATACAGTGTAAGTGAAGGATACAATTCAAACAGTATCAGAAATTCTCTTTTTGAAGAAAACTATGGGTACATTGGTGGTGCTATGTATATTGGTTCGGAAGGTATGCCTGCAACTGTTAATAATGTGGGGTTTTTCTCAAACACTGCTGACGGCGATGGTGGTGCTGTTTATGATACGACATCGATTACTTTGAGTAATGCCCATTTTGAAAATAACCGTTCAATAGGAGGCAGAGGTGGTGCTTTATTCTTTGCACCTGATGGACAAGATATGGCAGGCATGTCAGATATTACAAATAATGACTTTATTAACAATTCGTCAGGAAAAGAAGGCGGAGCCATTTATGTTAATGACACCACATCGGGTGCAGAATTGTATTTAAAATATAATGATAATAAAACCCACTATATGACGGGAAATATCCAGCATACTGACGGCACAAAAGGCGCTCAGAGTTCAAATGCTATTTTTATAGAAGAGGGTGATGTGAGAATTCTTACATCCGGTACTGACAGTAAAATTATTATCGATGATAGCATTGAAGGAAATCCGGATAAAATAAATAAATCAAAACTTGAATATAGTTCAAGTACCGGCGGCACAGCTGTTTTTAATGGCGAGGTTAAAAATATTGCCTTTACGCATGAAGCAGGTACTTTACTTTTAAATCGGGGAGATAAAATTGCTGACGGTGTTCCTATTTTTAACAATGTTGATTTATTAATAAAACCCGGGGATGGCAATTGGAAAAGAGATACAGTAGATTTGAGATTTGACCTTGCAAACGGCAAGCTTGATAAACTTATAATAAGAAATTTAACTATAACTGAGCCAAAAGGTGACCAAAAAATGATGATTGCCCTTGATGTGGATTTAAATCAGGGCAAAAGTGATTTCTTTGATATATCAGGCACCGTAACGGGCGGTATAAAATTTGATGCTGACCATTTTGAATTTAATATACTTGATGATGGCGAAGTTGATGGTTTTCAGCTATTAAGCAAAGCTGAGCCTGATTTTTTAACGGGAGAACTTATTCAATTCTCTGAAAACGGCAAATATAAATTTATTGCCGGAGAAAACGGTTTTATTAACGTTATCAAAGAAGATACAAGCGGACTTCCCGAAGCTGTTGCAAGTGAAGAAGCAATCAGAAGTTATATTGCAAGCGACAACATCAAATTAACTCAATCTCTCGGGGCTATGGGCGGTGAGTCTTTAACAGTTAATATGAAAGATTTTAACCTTAACGGTAATAAAAATACAGGTGTTACTCTTGCATCAGGCCAGAGGCTTGAAATTAAAAATGCTGGTGATGCTGATGGCGGTGCATTGCATAGCTTCCGTACTGACGGAAACGGTTCTGTTGTAAATAATATTGGCGGAAGCATTACAATAACCGATTCAACAATCTCAGATAATACATCAGACGGCAAGGGCGGTGCTATTTATGCCCTTGGCGGTGCTGTAACTGTAAATGCTGATACAAAAGATGTAATATTTAAAAATAACATTCATCAGGTTAAACCTGCACAAACGCCTGACACGCCGGATGTTCCCGAAACAACGCGTTTAATTTCAAAAAATACCAAAGATGCATCTGCACCTTCTGCAGGAATCAAAAATGATATTTATTTAGAAAATGCAGATGACGGTACAAAGGCTACTCTTGCTGTTAACGGCTCCAAAAATACCGTTTTTGAAAGCGGTATAGCAGGAAATGGCGATATCACCAAAAATGATACAGGCGTTATGAAATTAGGCGGAGATAACTCCGGCTTTGTGGGAGATGTTTATTTAAACGGCGGCGAGGTTCAGCTTTTATCGGGCGCTTCATACTTTAATGCGCAAAACACTTTTGTTAAAAATAATTCAAGGGTAAACCTTGTAAATAATAATCCGACTGATGTTGTAAACTTTGGAAATCTTAATTTAGAAGGTACAGCAAAACTTGGAATTGATATTGATGCTAAAAATAATTTAAACGATAAAATAGGTGCTGCAAGTGTTACAGGCGACGGCAAAATCTTAATTGATAATGTTAATATTATGTCCCTTGCAAACGGCACAACTCAATTTGATATTATAACTCTTGATGAGGCTACAAAAGACAGTCCGCTTTTAGGTCTTGTTGAATTAAGCCCTGATATCAAAAACATTACAAGCCCTATTTTTAAATATCAGGCTGAATTTGATTCAAATACCGGTATAATGTCACTTGCAACCGGTTCACGCAATAATAAAAATTCTTATAACCCATCAATTCTTGCAACTCCTGTTGCCTTGCAGGCTGCAGCGCAGGCAGGAATTAAAGAAGCTGTGAATTATGCCTTTGAACATACTGATTCATTTACAAAACTTCCGAGAGATGAACGTTTTGCAGCACTAAATGCTAACAGATATGCAATCAGTGAATTTAACGGCCAGCTTCCTTTATACAACGGGCGCACGGAAGGAAGTGCTTTCTGGTTCCGTCCATATACTGTATTTGAAAGTATTGATTTAGACCACGGCCCGAAAGTTGATAATTTAAGCTATGGTACATTAATCGGATATGATAGTACATTTAAAAGCAGGAAAAACGGCTGGTCAAGCACAACATCAAGTTTCTTAGGATACCATGGTTCAAGCCTTGATTATTCAGATATTGATATTATGTCAAACGGCGTATTATTGGGTTTAACTAAAAATTATTATAAAAGAAACTTCTGGACGGCTCTTACAATGTCAGGAAGCATGGGGCTTGGAAAGATTTCAGAAATGTACGGAGATGATGATATTGTACATTTAAGCGGTGCGGTATCTTCTAAAACCGGTTATAACGTTGAATTTGCAAACGGCAGATTTATAATTCAGCCAAACGTTGCATTGAGCTACTATATTTCAAAAATCTTTGATTATACGAATGAAGCCGGCGTTAAAATTAATTCAGACCCCTTGAATTCATTTGAGGTAAAACCGGGAGTTAGAATTGTCGGCAATACGGAAGGCGGCTGGCAGCCATATTTAAGTGCTGCTATGGTGTGGAACTTCTTCAATGATACAGATGTTAGAGCAAATGGCATTAAATTGCCGGAAATGAGCATGGACCCTTATGTTGAATACGGTCTCGGTATTCAAAGGGTTGTAAATAATGATTTTACTTGCTATCTGCAATCTTTAGTTAGAAACGGCGGAAGAACAGGTGTATCTCTAACAGGCGGCATGAGCTGGGCTGTTGGGCAGAAGAAAAGAGGAAGAGTTCACCTGTAATATCTCACAAGGTTTCTTAAATATTTTGAAATATCCGCACAGGCTCTTGCTTTGCGGATATTTTTTATGGTATTATTTTTTTGCTTTAAAAATTTATTGTGTGATACTGGTGATATTATGAATGAAAAAGAAAAGATGCTGAATGGCTTATTGTATGATGCAAATTATGATAAAGCCTTAATAAAAGAACGTTTTGAATGTAAAATTTTGTGTGCAAAATATAATAATTCTTCATACGAAGATGCTGAATTAAGACAAAATATTTTAAGGCAGATTATAGGAAAAACAAAAGGTAGTTTTATAATAGAACCGTCTTTCTGGTGTGATTACGGATATAATATAGAACTTGGCGAAAATTTTTATTCAAATCACAACCTTGTTATCTTAGACCCTGCAAAAGTTACTTTTGGGGATAATGTCTTTATTGGTCCAAACTGCGGATTTTACACAGCCGGCCATCCTTTAAATACAGAAGAAAGAAATAAAGGTTTAGAATATGCAAAACCAATTAAGGTAGGCAATAACGTATGGTTTGGCGGAAATGTGTCTGTGATGCCCGGGGTTACAATAGGCAGCAACTGTACAATAGCGGCAGGCAGTGTTATTACAAAAGATATTCCCGATAACTCTCTTGCAGCCGGTGTACCCTGTAAAGTTATCAGGGAATTAATCTAGGTTTTTAAATTAATGAAATAAACTTGTCTGTACTATATTTTTGTCATCATTTTCATTATCAAGATATTTCATATAATTTTCATCAATCAATAAGTTGTCACCTTCATAAGCCTTTTTCAGAACTTCATCACACTTTTCATTATAAAAATTGTCATTGTGTCCTTTGACCCACACAAAACTGCACTTATGCGGTTCCATAGATTTCAGCAGGCGTTTCCACAAATCTGAATTTTTTACATCTTTTTTAGTGGAAGTTTTCCAATTCGCCTTTTCCCAATTATCAATCCAATGATTATTTATTGCATTTACAAGATACTGACTATCTGAGTATAATGTAATATCGGCATCTTTCTTAAGTGCTTCAAAAGCAATAATTGCTGCCATTATTTCCATTCGATTATTTGTCGTTAACTGATAGGCACATGAAATAATTTTTTCATGTTGATGCCCCTTTGAATCAATAAAAATTAAAACAGCAGCACATGCTCCTTTTCCGGGGTTTCCCGAGCACCCGCCATCTGTATATATATCGACTTTTGCCTTATCTTCGCTGCACATATCAAGATTATATCAAGTTTTGCTTGATAAATCAATATATTTTTATCAAATAAAATATTATTATTTTCAAAACTATACCCCCATATCATATTAATAATACAAGGAGTATAATGTTGAGTTTTCAAAAACTATTGGGTGCAAATATTAAAAAATACAGAAAGCAAAAGGGTATAAGCCAGGAAAAATTTGCAGAATTATTAAATGTTGCGCCGACAACTGTTAGTAATATTGAAACCGGGAAGAATTTTATTACTTCTCAAACTTTACAAAATATAACAAAAGTTCTAGAAATAGAGGCGTTTAAACTGTTTATCTTTAATGATAATGAAGAAAGCAAGACGATACTTTTGAAGAAGCTGAAGCGGAATATAGAAACTAAATCTATAAGGAATGACTACACGAAGCTTTATTTGCTTTATGAATTTTCTGAAAAGTTAATAAAATAATTTTTTGAGGTAAAATTCTAAAAGGCATTTATATTACAAAATTCATTTTTACAATATAAGGGAGAATTTTATGTTTAACAATAAGATAAATCTTCTAAAAGCTCTTGCAATTCTTACTGTAGTATCAGGACATCTGGAGTTTTCTATCATTCCTATGTTTCCGCCGTATTCTTTTCAGGTGATACTTTTCTTTTTTATTGCAGGTATGGTGTTTAATCATAAATATGGCTTCTTTGAATTTTTTAAAAAAAGAACAAAATCTCTTCTTTTACCATATTTTTTCTATGCCATTTTTTATCTCGGGCTGACTTTTGCTATTGCCCCGTTTATCGGGAAATTCTGGGGAATGCCTGTTACTTTTCAAAATGAATTTTTAATGCCGTTTTTAACAGGGCATCAGATAGATTTAATCTCCCCTCTATGGTTTGTGCCCCAGCTTTTTATCTCACTTGTTGTATATAAAATTTCTACGTTTATAAAATGTTCTGACATTATAAAAGCAGCAATCTTTTTTGTGCTCGCGCTTTTTGCAATTCAGCTCGGTAATTTTAGAGAAAATTTCTATATTTTACTAGCTTTAAGAACAATGTTTTCACTTCTTTTTATTCATCTTGGCTATTTGTATAAAAATAAAATTGAAGACAAAGTTAATATTTTTACTCCGAAAATTTTCTTTGCAATTATTATGCTTCAGGCTCTTCTCTGGCTTACGAATAAAGATTTTACTGCAATGGATGGAATAGGATTAAGCTTTATTCTTGTCTGGGGCGAATTTGATAATTGGATTGTGCCTGTTATAACAAGCTTAACCGGAATTTGGATGAGCCTTTTTATTGTTGAAATTTTATACGATAAAATTAAGGATTGGAAATTTCTTCATCTTATAGGGCAGAATACTTATCATATTATGGCAAATCATCTTCTTGTTTTTAATGTAATAACATACTCAATTCTTGCATTTAAGGGAATTCCTTTTGACATTAAAAACAACGCCGATATTTACTGGTTTTACTCACCTTTAAAAACAACCTATTTTTATTTTGTTGCAGGAATACTTATCACAACATATTTCGGTGTATTTTTAAAATTTATGAAAAATAAAATAGTACCGAAATAATGACTATTTTAAAAGCCTTACTGGTATGTTTCTATAAAATTAGTTGACAAAGTCTACTATTTTCGTATAATAATATTTATGAAAAACGAAACAATTGAAATTATTAGAAAATTTAACCGCTTTTATACGGTTGCCATGGGCTTTTTGAATAATAATTATATTGAAGAATTTTCTGTTATTGAAGCAAGAATTTTATTTGAACTTAAAAACAATCCAGATTGTACTCAAAGTTATCTTGTAAGAGCCTTAAATGTTGATAAAAGTTATTTAAGCAGAATTATAAAGAAATTTGAAAAAAATACCCTTGTTATAAAACAAATAAATAAAAG
>CAQTPN010000021.1:0-4151 GCA_948888345.1 uncultured bacterium
TTGATTTGAATGCAGATTATGAAGTAATGAGCTACAGTGTCGGCGATACAAAAGCAGGCACTAAAATGGGCAAACTTCAATTAAGAAATATTAACGAAAATTCCGTATTGAATTGTATTTTGTGGGAAGAAACCTTGAACAGGCTTGACTCCAAGCTTTTTAGAACAGGAAATATTGTAAAAATCACAGGTGCAAGCTTTAATGAAAAATTTAACAATTGCCTTGTAAGCAATATGGAGCTTATTAAAGAAGCGGCTCTCGGGCTGGATGAAAAAACAAGAGATGAACGCTTCAACAGCATTATTAATACGGTTGAAGAATTTAAGGATGAAGAATTAAAAAAATTCGTTAAAGATACTCTTATAAAAAATGAAAAATTATTAAAAATATCTCCTGCTGCAAAAGCAATGCACCATAATTATTTGGGCGGGCTTATCCAGCATATTTTTGAATGTATTGAATTTGCAAAAAACGTTTATCCTGTAATGTATAAAAAAATTGATAAAGATATCCTGCTTGCCGCGTGCATTCTGCATGATATCGGTAAAATTTTTGAATATAAAATTGATTTTGAAACAGGTTTTGTTGAATATAATGAAGAGTTCAAAAAAGATTGGATAAGTCATTCTCAATATGGCTTCACTCTTTGTATGTCAAATAATCAGCCCCAGATTGCAAAAATGATAGCCGCCCATCACGGAAGAGCTGATTGGGGTGCTATGGTTGATTTAGGAGAAAAAGATTTAGAAAATTATTATTATATAGTTCACCACATTGATGATTTATCTGCAAAGTTCGGAAAAATCTACATTAGCGATCTTAAATAGAGGAATTTTATATGAGAAAAATAATCGTATCAGCTGTTTTTTTATTTTTTATATTATTTGGCATTAATATGTCAGATGCCTACCAGATAAAAGCAGATGCACAGACAAAAAGAATACCTGTAGGCACAAAATTAAACCTTGAAGCAGCAAATACGGTTACAACGGAAACCTTAAATAAAGGAGATATGTTCAGCTCATATCTGACTCAGGATGTTTATGTTGACGGTGCAGTTGTTCTTCCAAAGGGTACGATTGTTCGAGGAAACACGGCAGATGTTGTACGCAAAAAAAGAATGTCAAAATCCGCCATTCTTTATTTAAACTTCGACCATATTGTAGCACCAAACGGAAAACAAATCCCGATAAGAGCGGGCATTAACTCCAGCATGAAATTAACTGATGATGGCGGTATAGGCGGCGGCGGATATAAAGAAGCTTTTCTTGAAAGTGCCGATAAATCAGGGGAAATCATTAAAAAAAGTGTTAATTGGGGCGTAAATTCAGGGGAAGAACTTTTTAGCGGCGGAAAATATTTAGTTACTCCGTTTGCTGCAATCGGCGGAACTGTTGCAGGGGGCGGGTATCTTGTTTTTGACAGCATTGCAGATTTATTTAGAAAAGGGCAGACTGTCGTAATTACAAAAGGACAGAGATTTTCAATCCTTCTGCTTGAACCGCTGGATGTTCCTGTATATTAATTTATGAATGACGTTTTATATAAAATAAAAGAAATTCTGCTTAAAAATAATCTTAAATTATCAACAGCAGAGTCTTGCACAGGCGGACTTATAAGCTCATATCTTACAGATATTGACGGAGCTTCGAATTTTATTGAACAAAATTTCGTAACCTATGCACCTTCCGCCAAAATTAAATTTTTGGGTGTTAATCCCGAAACAATTAAAAAATATACCGTTGTAAGCAAGGAAACGGCTTATGAAATGGCAAAGGGTCTTTTTCAATACTCTGACTGCACAATTTCAACTACAGGATATGCCGGAGCCTCCGAAGATAAGCATAATCCAACAGGCACAGTTTATATAGGGCTCGGACATAAAAAAGAAAATATTATAAAAACTGTTAAATACGTTTCAAAATTTAAAACAAGATGTGAAATTAAAAAAGACTTTACAGAAGCTGCTCTTAAAGAATTTTTAAGCTTCTTAGAAAAAATTTATTAAAATCTTCTTCAAATTACTTAATCATTTTCCTTACATTGCAAAATATAGTAGAATATTCTTGCAGGAAGTGTATTAAGTTCTATGAGCATTAAAAAAAACAAAAATCAATTAATAATATCAATTTTAGTGGGTCTGGCAATCTTTATTCTAAGCTATCTTTTTATTGTGGGCCAATATGAAGAAAACATAAAACAAAAAGATTACATTAAAAAGATAACCGAAAGTGCCGAAACATACGCGCTAAATCCGGATAATACAACATTTTATGTAGTTGCAAAAAGGGATTTACCTAAAGACTATGTTTTAACCGCAGATGATATTGAAATGAAATATCTTGAAATGAAAATAAGCGGTGCCTGCACAAACAGCAAGCTTGCAATCGGAGCAAAAACTTCAAATCCGACAAAAAAGGGTAGCCCTGTAATTTTAAAAGATATCACTGCAAGAGAAAATACAACAAATGCCGATGAACCCGCAGAGGGGTTTAGAGCAGTAGCTGCAACTGTTGCCGTAAACAAAATTCCGCCTTTTGTAAAAGATAATACTTATATTGATGTTTATACCGCAAAAGGCACTTTTCAAGCGGCAAATATCAGAGTATTAAAGGTTGCGGATACTTCAAACAAAGCAAATAAACTTATACTTTTTGAAATAAAAGAAGAAGATGTAGGACCGTTTATTAACGGTATGACGAATGATAAGCTTATTCCCGTTCAAAAAAATTCAAATGATGAAACGGAATATGCATTTTCTTACGACCCTTTTAAATATTCTTCATACATGGTAACAAATGAAGATTTTAAAAACAGTGAGCCCTTAAACGCTCCTGATGAACCGGTTTACACTCCGCCCGCCGTGAATACTCAACCGCAGAGAAGAACTGTTGAAACAGTTGAAGTAATTCAGGGAAATATAGTAAAAACAATGGATTTTTAAAATGAAATATATATTTAAGCTTATAGTTTTAATGTTATTAATGATGCAGACGCAAAATGTTTTTGCTGAATTCAGAGATGTTGAAACAAGTGCCATAATCGGAGATATACCCGTAGTTCAGGCAGATAAAATGCCGTCTTCCGCTTATCAAAATACTATATCCGACAACAACAAAAAACTTTATGGCATGGTTGGAAAATCACAGATTTTAAATTTTGATACGGGGATTAAAAGGGTATCCATTGCAGACCCTAATATTGCAGATGTTGTTGTTGTGTCACCAAAACAGCTTATCATAAACGGTAAAAAAACAGGCTCTACAAGTATAATTTTCTGGGGTAAAAATTCAGCCTCTCCGGTGTTTTATAACCTTGTAGTACAGCAGGATGCGGATAATTTTCTTGAGGCCGTAAATTTGGTGGCCCCGAATGAAGATATAACTATAATGTTCAATAATAATGGTGCGGTTATGAGCGGTTTTATAAGCTCTGCCTCTATTAGAGAACAAATTCAAAACCTTGCAAAGGCTTATGAAATAAATTTAACGGATTTAACCGAAAGCCCTACAAAACAGGTTTTGCTTGAAGTTCGTGTAACAGAAGCTTCAAAGAATTTTACAAAAGATTTAGGGGTTTCTTTCGGATACGGGAATACAACATCTTCTGTTGTAGGAGATGCTCTTGCGGATTTAATCAATGCTAACCCTGGAAAATCAGGTATTAGTCAGATATTTTCAAACAGCGGCTTAAGTTATTATCTTTTTGATAGAAGCAGCAAACTTTCTGCAGCAATTCAAGCATCCGAACAAAAGGGAAATATTAAAATTCTTGCCGAACCAAAGCTTTTAGCTGTAAACAATGAAGAAGCCAGATTTAATGTCGGGAATGAAGTCCCCATTCCATCTCAGGTGGATGAAGGCGGAAATATCTCTTATACCTTAAAAGAAACGGGTATTATTTTAAAATTTAAACCTGAAATTATGGAAAAAACAGGAAGAATAAGGCTGAAATTAAGCCCGGAAGTATCAGAAATTGACCGCTCCGCAGGAATTGTAATAGGTTCAGGTGCAAATAATGTATTTGCTCAGGTTCCCGGATTTAAAACAAGAAAAGTAGATACAACCGTTGAACTTATGGATGGCGAAACCCTTGTTATAGCAGGGCTAGATCGGAAGAGCACACGTCTGAACTCCAGTCACCTCTCAGAA
>CAQTPN010000021.1:4161-10503 GCA_948888345.1 uncultured bacterium
TTGTTTAGAAATTCAAATGATGTTACAAATGATTCAGAACTTGTTATATTCATCACACCAAAAATTGTAGATAATATGACCCAGATAGACAACATTTAAGGTAAAAACCATGGGAATAAAAATAGATACCGTTATTATAGACCCCGAAAATAATTCAAGAGAAATTATTTTAAATTATCTTGCAAAAATTGAGGATATTAATGTAACTCAGGAATTTAACGATGTTCTTACCGCAATGAATTTTATTACAGAAAGCAGACCCAATTTAATCATTGTGGATATTTCCCAGAAAACCCAGATGGCACTTGATATTATAGTTAAAATATCAAATTCTCTGAAAAATTCCAAAATCATTGTTCTTTCTTACGACATGAGCCCGGAAACAGTTATTAAAGCCCTCAGGGCAGGAGCCAGAGAATTCCTTGTAAAACCTTTGATTGAAGGAGAATTTACTCAAGCCGTTGAAAAATTAAAAGATTTAATACTCGGCAATATTAATGACACTACAAAATGTAAGGTTATAACAACATTTTCAAACAAGGGCGGTATTGGAAAAACTGCCATTGCAACAAATTTAGCGGTTGAATTGGCAAATATGACAAAAGAGCGTGTAGCTCTTGTGGATTTAAATATGCAAATGGGAGATGTCACAACATTTCTTGATTTAAACCCCTCATTTGATACATCTTACGTAATTAATAATTTAGAAAGAATTGATGAAGGATTTTTGTTATCCACCCTTGAAAAATACGGCAACTCAAGCCTTTATGTACTTGCAGACCCGCCGGATTTAGAGCAGGCGGAAGTTATCACATCAGATAACATCACAACTTTAATCAATGTCTTAAGAAACGTATTTTCATATATAATAATTGATACAACCGCAAGTTTTGACGGTAAAACCATTACAGCACTTGATAATTCGGATTTAGTATTGTTAATTTCAATTATTAATCTTCCATCCGTTAGAAATTGCCAGAGGTGTTTCGATTTATTTAAACGCCTCGGGTATACAAAAGATAAAATTAAAATCATAATTAACCGTTATATGGAAAATGACGAAATTAAAGTGGAAGATGTTGAAGATGTCCTCGGGCATCCGGTATATTTTAAAATTCCGAATAATTATTTCACAATCATAAATGCCATAAATAAAGGGCTTCCGGTTTGCGAAATTAATCCGCATTCAAATATTGCAAAAAGCTTTAAAGAGCTTGCAGCACTTTTATCGGATAATTTTACATACACAAATACCCAGAAGCCGCAAAAGCGCGAAAAAAGCTTCAGCCTCTTAGATATTTTTAAGAAAAAAGGAGAATAGTAGTTGTCACTCAAAGATAGATTAAATTCCACACAAAACACTCAGCCTGTAAAAAAAAGCAGCACTGAAACAATTGTAGATATAGCCCCTTTAAGTGAAGAATTTTCATCATTAAAGGAAAAACTGCACTCTCTTTTAATTGAAAAAGTAAACTCAACCCCAAGCTGGTCCACCTATAATGATGATGAGCAAAAAACCCTTATCCGTCAGTTTATAGAAGGGCAGTTAAATACAAATTTTCGCTCTGTTCCTTTAAATAAAACCGAGCGCGATAAATTAACAAAAGAAATTATTCAGGAAGCAAAAGGTTTTGGACCGCTAGACCCCCTTTTGGAGGACCCGACTATAAGCGATATTCTTGTAAACGGGGCAAAAAATATTTATGTTGAAAAAAACGGCAAACTTTATAAAACATCAATTGTTTTTAAAGACAATAACCACCTAAAAAATATTATTGAAAGAATTGTAAGTAAAATCGGAAGAAGGATTGACGAAAAATCTCCGATGGTTGATGCAAGACTTGCAGACGGCTCCCGTGTAAATGCAATTATTCCGCCTCTTGCACTTGACGGCCCTTCTTTATCTATAAGAAGATTTAAAGCTGATGCAGGTACTATGGACAGCCTTTTAAAATGGGGCTCCATAAGTAAAGAAATGGCGGAAGTGCTGGAAGCAGCAGTTGCCGCACGCTGCAATATTGTAATTTCAGGCGGAACAGGTGCCGGAAAAACAACTCTTTTAAACAGTTTATCTGCTAAAATCCCATCAGGAGAAAGAATTATTACAATTGAGGATTCGGCTGAACTCTGTTTGCAGCAGGAGCACATTGTAAGGCTTGAAACACGCCCTGCCAACATTGAAGGTGAAGGTGCAATCACAGCAAGGGATTTAGTGATAAATACCCTTCGTATGCGCCCCGATAGAATAATCATCGGCGAGTGCCGCGGTGCTGAAACACTTGATATGCTTCAAGCCATGAATACAGGCCATGACGGCTCCCTGACAACTCTTCATGCTAATTCGCCGCGCGATGCCCTCTCAAGGCTTGAAACAATGGTTATGTATTCAGGAATTGACCTTCCTGAGCGCAATATTAAAAACCAGATAGCATCAGCCATAAATATTATTATTCAGGTTTCAAGGCTTCAGGACGGCTCAAGAAAAGTAACCAAAGTATCTGAAATTGTCGGTATGGAAGAAAATACCATTACAATGCAGGATATCTTCAAATGGGAACAAACCGGCATGGGCAACAAAGTTGTTATGGGAATGCATGTTTCAACAGGTGTCCGCCCAAAATTTGTAGATAAAATCAAATCACGAGGAATAGAAATCAACAATCAATATTTTGATAAATCCCACAGACACACATATTTTACAAGAAATGTTCAGGCAAATACTCTGCAAAATGAGGACACAAATTCAAGGCTGCGTATAAATGAAACCCCTCAAAAGAAAATGACCCATGCGGATTTAGATATATTAAAAAGGCTTAAAAGATGATGCCTCTTCTGGTTTCAATCATACTCGGATTTTTGTGCTTTGTTCTTGTTGCAAATCTATACAAAGTGCGCATGCCAAGAGCACCCGAAATTGAAAAACGTCTTGAAATAATTAAAAAAAGCGGAGAAGGGCCCGATAACGCCATAATTTCCGATTTTATTACAATCGGCAATGAATTTAAGTTTGGTTTTTTAGGAAAATACTTAAAAGATTTTAAGCCTGCAGAATTTCTTAAAGACCAGCTTTACTATGCAGGACTTGATATTCAGGTGGATGTCTTTTTACTTGTTTCAGCCATTTGCGCGCTGCCGTTCTTTTTGATTGCCGTTTTTACCACTCCTTATTGTATTTTGCTCGGGCTGTTTGCTTCAAGCGTTCCGTTTATTATAGTTAAATTTTTAATAATGAAAAGAACAAATCTTTTTACCCAGCAATTTCCCGAAGCCCTTGATTTATTATCAAGCTCTCTTAGGGCCGGCCATTCTTTATATAGCGCATTTGATGTAATTGTTAAAGAAATGCCTTCGCCAATTAATCAGGTTTTTAAAAATACTGTGGATGAAATAGCCTTTGGTATAGATACAAAAGATGCCATCATGTCTTTAACAAAAACAATGCCTTTTAGCATGGATTTAAAATTTTTTACAACCGCAGTTCTTCTGCAAAGGGAGGTTGGCGGAAATTTAGCAAGAATCTTGGACGGGCTTTCTATTACAATAAGAGAAAGATTTAAGATGCTTGGACAATTAAAGGCGCAGACTGCCCAATCAAAATTTTCAGGAATAATTTTAACTCTTGTGCCTCCCTTAATTGCAGTTGTTTTATTCTTTTTATCACCCGGGTATATGGACCCTCTTTTGCATACACAGCAAGGAAATATTGCCCTTTCTGTTGCAATAGGTATGATGATTATAGGGATTTACTGTATAATAAAAATTCTTTCAATTGAAATATAAGGAATAATTAATGAATTCTGTCGTAATATCTTTAATGCTTGCTCTGTGGGCCGCTTATGTAACATATATAATCGTCAGCAAGGAAGAAAGCTTTTTAAAAGAAAGGCTGAAAAGCACAGGTAAAAAATATAAAGCAAGTTCAAAAAAAATCTTTGATGATATTCTTGAAATATTAAAGCCTTTAACGGCCGGAAATATTAAAAATATTAATGTTAAAAATAAAATAAAAGAGCTTCTTGTAAGAGTTGGTGCCCCCTCATCCGAAGATGATATTTTGGATTTTGAAAACAAAAGGCTTATGTCTATTCTGTTTGTTTTTATTTTCTGCATTTTTCTTTTAATAATTTATAGATTAAATTATATCGTTCTTTGTTTAAGCTTAGCTGCAGTATATTTTACTTATAAATATCCGGAAATAAGAATAAGAAAATTGATAAAATCAAGGGAAAACGATTTTGACAAAAATTTCCCGGATGCCATTGATATGCTTTCTGTCTGCGTCGAAGCGGGCTTAGGTCTTGATAGTGCAATAGAGCGCGTGGGAAGAGAATTTAAACCATTTTCTCCAACCATAGGCCATGAATTCATTCGGCTTTCTCAAGATGTAGCCTCAGGAATTCCCCGCCATGATGCACTTAAAAACCTGACAAAAAGAATCCGCTGCAAAGATTTGCAATCATTTGTTGCCCTTTTAATTCAATCTGAAACCCTGGGTACAAGCATAGTTCAGCCGTTATCTATTTATTGTGATACATTAAGAAGCAGAAAAAAACAGAGAATTGAGGAACTCGTTCAAACCTCTTCTGCCAAAATGACAATCCCGATGGTTTTATTTTTACTCCCTGCAATGTTTATCGTTATATTGTATCCTTCAATCATAAAACTTATAGATGCCTTAAACTCAATGTAGGAAGCTGTTTTTATGGATAAATTTTATAAAAAAATGATGAGAAAATGCCTCTCCCTTGCAAAAAAAGGAAAGGGCCATACCGCCCAAAACCCGATGGTGGGCTGTGTCATTACAGATATTAAAGGAAATATTTTATCTGAAGGATATCATAAAAAATTTGGAGAAAACCACGCGGAAAGAAATGCCATCTTAAACAGCAGAAAAGATTTAAAGGGTTCAACTTTATTTGTAAACCTTGAGCCTTGCTCTCATTTTGGAAAAACTCCACCCTGCGCAGATTTAATTATAGAAAGCGGGATAAAAAAGGTTATCTGTGCAATGAAAGACCCTAACCCGCTTGTATCCGGAAACGGCATTAAAAAACTCCAAAATGCAGGAATTGAAGTTATTTGTGGAATTTTAGAGGATGAAGCACGGGAATTAAATAAAGTTTTTATAAAGAATATAACAAAAAACAAGCCATACATCCTTATTAAAACAGCAGTCACGGCTGATTCAAAAATTGCTCTCCAAAATGGAAAATCAAAATGGATAACCGATGATTTTTCAAGAAAACTTGTTCATAAAATGCGTTTTGAACATCAGGCAATAATGACAGGCTCCGGAACGATTTTAACAGATAACCCGAGTTTAACATCAAGAATAAAAGGCGCAAAAAACCCTATAAGAATCATTATGGATAAAAAAGGGGTAATTCCCCTTGATTTCAACATTTTTAAAAATAATACCGAAAAGATTTTTGTTATTACAAATTCAAAAAATACCTATCCTGATTACATTCAAAAAATTGGTTTTGAAAGCTATGACACACTTTTTAAGACTCTTTATTCTCTTCAGATATATGATGTACTTATTGAGGGAGGATGCGGCTTAAATTCAAGTTTAATGGATTCAGGCGAAGCAGATGAAATTGCCATATTTCTTGCCCCAAAAATTTTTGGCGGGGGCATGCCTTTTGTGAATGGTTTTTTCTTTAATTCGCCGGATGATTGTATAAAATTAAAAGATTTAAATGTTAAAAAATTAAAAAATGATATTTTAATTACGGGAAAATTCCTGTATGATAAAGAAAACCCTGAATAAAAAGGAAAATAATATGAAAATTCTTGTTTTAAATGGTCCGAATTTAAACCTTCTTGGCACAAGAGAGCCTGAAATATACGGCACAACAACCCTTGAAAGTATAGAAAATGAAATTTTAGAATATTCTAAAAGCTTTCATAATGTTGAAATTGCTTTTTTTCAATCAAACCACGAAGGAGAGATTGTAGATAAAATTCAAGAAGCAAAAAGCTTATACGATGGAATTTTGATAAATCCTGCAGCATATACCCATACATCTGTTGCAATAGCAGATGCGATTAAGGCCGTAAATCTTCCAGCCGTTGAAATTCATCTTTCAAACATCAATACTAGAGAAGACTTTAGAAAAAAATCTTTAACTGCCCCTTCCTGCATAGGACAAATTTCAGGTTTTGGCAAAACGAGTTATCTTGCAGGGCTCTTTTGCCTTATTAAACATTTAGAAAAATAATTCTTATGAAAAAGGAAGAAAAATTTTTAAACATTATATCAAAAACCCTCAATAAAACTTCATATCTGGGGGATGATTGTGCATACTTGAAGGAATATAGTATTGTTGTTTCCTCTGA
>CAQTPN010000022.1 GCA_948888345.1 uncultured bacterium
ACAGCTTTTACTATTAGATTCAGAAAACCCTGAAAAAGATATTATGCTTTATATAAATTCTCCGGGAGGCTCTGTTACAGCCGGTTTTGCAATTTATGACACTATGCAGCACATTAGAGCAAACGTTTCAACTATTTGCCTGGGTCAGGCTGCTTCAATGGGCGCATTTCTTTTATCATCAGGCACAAAAGGAAAAAGATTGGCACTTCCTCATTCAAGAGTGCTTATCCACCAGCCTTTAGGCGGTGCACAAGGTCAGGCAACCGATATTGAAATTCAGGCAAATGAAATTTTAAGAATTAAGAAATCCTTAAATTCAATTTTAGCCGCAAATACAGGTCAGGCACTTAAAAAGATTGAAAAAGATACAGACAGGGATTACATCATGACCCCTGAAGAAGCCCTTGAATATGGCATGATTGACAAAATAATCACAATGGAAGAGAATAATTAAAGCTCTTTTTAAGAAAATGCGCAATGCAACCCTTTAAACGGTTTAAACCCTTGTAAAAAGAGGGTAAGGAGAAAAAATAAATGCCCAAAAATAACGACCCGAATTTAAAATGTTCTTTCTGCGGAAAAACGCAGGACCAGGTTAAAAAGCTAATTGCAGGCCCTGATGTTTGTATTTGCGATGAGTGCATAGAACTTTGCAATGAAATTTTAGATGAAGAATTGTTCAATATTAAGCAGGAAGAAAAAATCTCCGATTTAGACCAGCTGTTTGAAGGCATTCCAAAACCTGCCGAAATCAAGGCATATCTTGATGAGCACATTGTAGGGCAGGCTGATGCCAAAAAAGTGCTGTCTGTTGCCGTTTATAATCATTATAAAAGAATTGCCCACAATATGGATGTGGACAACGAAAAACCCGAGGTTGAAATCCAGAAAAGCAATATCCTTTTAGTAGGGCCGACAGGTTCAGGGAAAACACTTCTGGCACAGACTTTAGCAAAAATGTTAAATGTGCCTTTTGCTGTTGCCGATGCTACAACCCTTACAGAAGCAGGGTATGTAGGGGATGATGTTGAAAATATTCTGTTAAGATTATATCAGGCCGCAGATTATAATGCGCAAAAGGCTGAGCGCGGTATTATTTATATTGATGAAATTGATAAAATTGCAAGAAAGTCTGAAAATCCTTCTATCACAAGGGATGTATCAGGCGAGGGTGTTCAGCAGGCATTATTAAAAATGATTGAAGGCACCGTTGCAAACGTTCCGCCGCAAGGGGGAAGGAAACACCCGCATCAAGAATTTATCCAGATTGATACATCAAATATTTTATTTATTGTGGGCGGTGCATTTGTCGGCCTTGATAAAATTGTTGAAAGACGCTGCGGCACAACAAGCACTTTAGGATTCGGCTCAAAACCAATCAGTGCAAAGGAAAAAGAAATTCAAGCACAAAAGATGCTCAAAAAATTACAGCCGGATGATTTATTGAAATTTGGTTTAATCCCTGAATTTATAGGAAGAATACCGGTTTATTCAGTTTTAGACCCGCTGGATGAAGAAACTTTAAAAATGATTTTAACAAAACCTAAAAATGCCATTATGAAGCAGTATATCTGCCTTATGAAAATGGACGGGGTTGATTTGACATTTGAGGATGATGCTATTGACCTTATTGCAAAAGAAGCAATTAAACGCAAAACCGGCGCAAGAGCACTCCGTTCAATTGTAGAAGAAATTATGACGGATATTATGTATGAAGTTCCGTCAAATGAAGATATTAAAACTTATACCATCACAGCAGACATAGTCAGAAAAAAATTAAATGTCGCAGAATTAATTAAATTGCCCACCAAAAAAGACGAAGGAAGCGACATTGAAGATATCGCATAAAGAAAGTTAAGGAAAGAAAATGAATTGTATGAAGATGATGTTTAAAAAACTTTTTTGTTTAATTGCAATATTTTTTGCATTCAGCATCAATCAGGCTATTTGCGCTCCATCTGATGATTTTACCGATACTCATCAGGGATACTGGTCTTATGATGCTATTATGGCACTTAAAAAAATCGGCGTTTTGGCCGGATACCCCGATGGCAGCTTCAGACCGGATGAAAAGGTTACAAGGGCTGAATTTACAGCTATGTTGACAAAAGCTCTCGGACTTCGCGATGCTAAGGATTTTTCAATTACAATTTACAAAGATTTATCCCCCAAACACTGGGCATACAGAGATATACAGATTGCTTCCCATTATGGAGTTATGGAAGGAACGCCGGAACATAACTTTATGGCAAACGGCCACGTTAAAAGGGTTGAAGTTATCGTTACAATCATGAGTGCATTAAACCTTAAAGAAATTACTCCGGATGAAGCCAGGGCCTATTTAACAGCCGCATATAGCGATGTTAACGAGCTTCCCGCCTGGGCTTTAACTCGAACAGGCAAGGCTGAACAATTACATGCAATTGTTGTAAGACCCTGGGAGCAAGGCTTGTTAATGCCTAACAGAGCTGCTACAAGAGGCGAGCTTGCAGTATTTTTATATAATATGAGAGAAAGAGCCAAAGTTCATCCAAGTAAAAAATTACAAGGTGCCCTTCCAAAAAGAGTAGACGGGTATGTTCTTGAAAACGCTTATTTAGACGGCAATATGGCAATAATTCCCGCAGGAACAGTTCTTCCTTTAGGCGTTATGGACTGCGTATGGTCTAAAGAAGCAAAAGTTGGAGATGAATTCATTGCAAGAACCCTTGTAAACTTTGTTACAAAAGATAAAGTTTTATTAATTCCTATCGGAAAAGAAATAAAAGGTACAATTCAAAAAGCTAAAAAAGGAACAACATTAATTAAGAATGCACAAATGGTATTCCAGACTCAAACCCTTCTTGATGACGATTCAAGAGATACAGGGGTTGAATTTATCACTGTAGGCAATGCTGTTCCAAAAGTTGCAGAATTCACTCACAATCCCATTCTTCAAAAAATAGGATTTAACGTATTTAAAGGACACAATTTCTACAATCACCATTCTCAACAGGTAGATTTTGTTCTTCTTGAACCTGCAAGAATTAACATTATGAATAACTGGCTTGCAGAATAAATTTCATTAAAATAAATTTAAAACACCTGCTCAACTTGAAAGCAGGTGTTTTTTACAGTTCTGTTTTTCATTAAATTTTTATTTTGTATTATGTTTGAAATCCTTAATGATGCTTTTTAGGGCCTCTTCATTTACGGATTTTATAAATTCAATAAGTTCAGCCTTATTGGGGTATATTTTTGTACTTGATGCCATTTTTTTACTATCAGCATTAAGAAAATTTATATCCATCCTTTTTTTTACATCATCTTCTTTAACGGGTTTTACCTGAAAAACAAGGCAGCTGTCATCATCAAGAACAATATCGGCAGAAATCGGCGCAAAAGTACCGAATTCAGGCACGGTATTATTATTTATTTTTGAATTTACCTTATCTAAAAATTCTTTAGTGCCATTTTGCATGTTTTTTCCCTTGAATGTTTGCAATTGAAGCTTATTAGATAATTGTATCATATTGGGGGAATAATAAATACTATTCATAAAATTCTCTTTTATCCTATATTTTGGCTTTGTTTTGTTTGTGTATTTAAAAGGGTAAAACAGATAAAAATTTGCGGTTTTAAGACCTAATATTAAGTATTGTTAAGAAGCAAGTTTGGCAAATCCTTGTATAAAATTTGTTTTGGGATTATTAAATTTATACACCTGCCCTTTTGATAAACTTGCAAGACAATTTTTTGAAAGCAGTTCATTATGATACGGCGACAGTCCGGAAAGGCTTAGCACCGGCTCTTTTGGATGCCTGATACCTGCAATGTCAAATATGCCGAGTTCCTTTTTTCTTAAGAAGTTATAAACTTCTTTTAAATAATCGTTATATTCACTATATAATTTTTTATCTTTTGCAATGATGGATACAAAATCCTGATATTCTGAAAGCTGGCTTGCCGCTTCTATTTTACCTTCGCTTTGCATTTTTAAAATTTTCTGCGTTACGGTATCTTTTTGTTTTTTAATGTCATACGGGAAATGTTCATATTCAGCAAATTCCTGAACTTCGACACCTCTGAACTGGCCCTCGCCAAGGGCACCGTTTTTATATTCAAAATTAGACTGGCAAGCTGTGTAGCCGGATGCTTTAGAAGATTTCTCACTTATTCTTTTAATGTATTCTTCACTAAAACCAAGGTCTGAAGCCAGCTCGCCATCGGGTGTTAAATTTGTTACAATTTTGAATTCGCGTCCGTTTTGAGCATCGGCTGATTCCAGCCATGCATCACGTATTTGTTTAATCTGTCTTTCACTAAAATATGCCACGCCGCCTTCTCCTGCATAGTTGTTAATTTCCGTCATTGAAATTTCGTTATTTTTTATTGCAAGAGAGAGCCTGTCTATAAAGCTCTGGGTCTGAGCTTCAGCTAAAAGAGTGTTGGCACGGTTCAACAGAGCGTTTTGCGCCTCATCTAAATCGGTAATTTTTCCTTTCCATATATTCTTTAAAGTTTTGAGGTCACTGCCTGTTATTCCGCCTTCTTTTAAGGTTTTAAGAGCCTGCTTTTTATTTAAAGAATCAAAAATTGCCCTTGTGCCTACACCATCTGCAATTAAAGCATTTGCATCATCAAAAGATGAAACGGAGTGTTCCGGAATTTTGCCATCCAGTTTATTTTGGGTTGAAGTCAAAGCCTTAGGCCTATCGTAGTATGTGACATCCGTGCCGCTTGTAGCACTTTTAAACTGCGCTACCGCGCTATCTTGAAGATAAGAGTTTCTTTTTGAAATAACGTTTGCAAGTGCTGCAGCCTCATCGCTTCCTGCTTGGACACCTTTTGAAAAATCAATTGATAATCCTTTAATAAATGAAGCATCCGCTAAATCTTCAGATATCTGTTCGCTTGTAAGACAGGAAATTGTCATTTCATCAAGTGAAGAGTAGAAATTTTTAACAGCAGGGTTTGAATTTATAAGATTTTTTGCTTCATCATTCAAATTTAAAAAAGCGGAACTTGTATCAAAACTCTTTGCAGGGTTGATTTCTGCAGTAGTTTCAGTTAAGGAGCCAAATATTTTGTTATTTAATTTTGAAGCTCCCGAAAATACAAGCCTTGTGGAACCGCCTATTACAAGCCCGCCTATAGCACCGCCAAATGCACCCTGTGCCATATCTTCGGACATATCTTCTATTCTGCCTTCAGCTAAAGCTCTTGCAAAAGCATCGGTTGCACCTGAGAGCGCACCGTCTATTGTCATATCAACGCCATAAGATGCGGCTTTTGCAGCAAAAAGGGTGATTCCGCCCTTTGCGCCTTCTTTTGCAACATAGCTTGCGCCCTGTTTTGAAAGAAGTCTTGCTAAAAAGCTTTTGCCTGCCTGTTTTATACCGGCTTCACCCGCTTCTTTAACAGCTTCTTTGGCACAGGTTTCAACTGCTTCAAGTCCTAAAGCCTTTGCAACGCCTGTTCCCGCAGCGCCGCCTATTGCGTTTGAAAGGGGTGCCATTGCACCGTTTATGGAACCTGTTATTAAATCGTATCCTAAATCAGATAATTTATAATCTCTGCCTGAAATTGCACTATCAGAGGCTTTTATGGCAGTTTTTGTAGCAGCACCGGCACCTGCAGCAACAAGCAGTGATGCACCGCCCGTTACCGGAGCTAAAGCAGCAGCACCAACAGATACAATACCGGATACAATATCGCCTGCAACATCAACGCACATTTTCTGGCCTTCTTTATACGCATTTAGCTGCTCAGTCGCTTCATCAGAAGATATTTCACCGTTTTGGGCCTGTTTTATAATATTTTCAACATTATTTGAACTGTTTTTAAGGTGTAATAAATTTTTAATACCATCCCAGGCCTTTCCTATAAAACCTTGTTCTTCCCTGGTTTTGAGAAAATCATCATATAAATTTTCACTGTTTTTGGCTTCAGAGTTTTGTATTTCAAAGGTATCACCCTGATTTTGAATACAATTTGCAAATACAGGATAATTTATACTGTCAGAAGATTGGACAAATGCGGTTTCAGGCCCGTTTATATAAATATTCCGGCCTGTTTTATTTATATTTTGACTGTATAAAGGGGACAGGGACAAAATTTTTCTCTCTTTATAATAGTAAAAACATTTCTTATATATATAAAGTGTATATATTTAAAAAAATTGCCAGAAAGGAAAAACTTTTTTGGATTATCCCTTTGAACATCAATAAAATAATTAATTAAATGTTAATTTTTGTAATATTAGATAAAAATATGTTTATCATTAAATATATAAAATATTTTTTATGAGGTTTAAAAAAAATATGTTTGATTTTGAAAAATTAACTAAATCCGCTCAAAATGTAATGTTAGAAGCTCAAACGCTTGTTAAAACAAATAAAAATACATTTCTTGAACCCTTGCATATTCTGCTTGCTATGGCAAATCTTGCAAAATCCGAAAGCGACAGTTCAGGGATATATGAACTTTTCTGCGCACTAAAGCTTGGCGGAAATTTATTTAAAGATGACCTTCAAGCCCTTATAAACGAACTGCCAAAGATATCCAACGACACTGTGCAGGTTTATTTTTCTTCCGACAGTATAAAAATTATGGAAGATGCAAAAAAAGCAGCTGATACAATGAAGGATAAATTTATATCTCCAGAGCATATCCTGCTTGCAATTGCAAAGGATGCAGCACTGAATTATAACGGTCAAAATCAGGGAAAATTAAATAAGCTTTTTATGAAATTTTCAATCAATGAAGTTTCAATTTTAAATGCAATTAAAAAAATCAGAGGAAATAAGCAGATAGATTCTGCAACTGCTGATGAAGAATTTAAGATGATGGAAAAATTTTCCATTGATTTAACACAAAAGGCAAAAGAAGGTAAACTCGACCCTGTGATAGGCAGAGATGAAGAGGTGCGACGCATAATTCAGGTTTTAAACAGACGTACAAAAAATAATCCTGTTTTAATAGGGGAGGCAGGCGTTGGTAAAACCGCTATTGTTGAAGGACTTGCACAAAGAATTATAAGAGGAGATGTGCCCGAAAGCCTAAAAAATACAAGACTTGTGTCTCTTGATATGGGTGCCCTTGTTGCCGGAGCAAAATATCGGGGTGAATTTGAAGAAAGATTAAAAAAGGTTATAAAAGAGGTTGTAGATTCAAACGGAGAAATTATCCTTTTCATTGATGAATTACATACAGTTGTAGGGCTTGGTGCAACAGAAGGTTCAACCGATGCGGGAAACCTTTTAAAGCCTATTCTGGCAAGAGGCGAAATGCGCATGGTTGGTGCCACTACAATTAATGAATACAGAAAGCATATTGAAAAGGACCCTGCACTTGAACGCCGTTTTCAACCCGTGCTTGTGGATGAGCCATCGGTAGAAGATACGATTTCAATTCTTAGGGGCTTAAAAGAAAAATATGAGGTACACCATGGGGTTAGAATTAAGGATTCTGCGCTTGTTGCGGCGGCACAGCTTTCAAACAGGTATATTCAGGACAGATTTTTGCCCGATAAAGCAATAGATTTGATGGATGAAGCAGCTTCAAGGATAAGAATTGAGATAGATTCAATGCCTGAAGAGCTTGATACGCTTGAAAGACAGAAGCTGCAATTACAGATTGAACTTGAGTCTTTAAAAAATGATAATGACGAAGATAAAATAAATAAAGTAAAAACCGCACTGGATGAGGTTTCAAACAAAGCAGAAGAGCTAAAAAGCCGATGGGAAGCGCAAAAAAGCACCATTAAAGGCGAAGCACAGATAAAATCCGAGATTGAAAAAACCCGTGTTGAAATTGAAATAGCAGAAAGGGAAGCAAATTTGGAACTTGCTGCAAAATTAAAATACGGAAAACTGCCGGAGCTTACAAAACAGCTTGAAGATTGCAAAAATGCCGAACATGCGGAAGAAAAGGCTCTTTTAAAAGAAGAAATAACAGATGAAGATATTGCAGAAGTTGTTTCAAAATGGACAGGGGTTCCTGTTTCAAAACTTGTAGAATCAGAATCTGAAAAATTAATTGAGATGGAAAACATTCTTCATAAAAGAGTAATAGGACAAAATGAAGCTGTAGGAGTTGTTTCAGACAGCATTCGCCGCGCAAGAAGCGGCTTAAAAGACCCTAAAAGACCAATCGGCGTATTTTTATTCTTAGGTCCTACTGGAGTTGGTAAAACTGAACTTGCTAAAACCCTTTCAGAATTTATGTTTCAAGATGAAAAAACATTCCGTTGCAAGGCTGATTGGAGCACCTCCCGGGTATGTGGGGTATGATGAAGGGGGGCAACTAACCGAAAAAGTAAGGCGCAAACCATACAGTGTTGTTCTTTTTGATGAAATCGAAAAAGCACACCCTGATGTATTTAATATTATGCTCCAAATTTTTGACGATGGCAGATTGACTGATTCTAAAGGAAGAACTGTTGATTTTAAGAATACAATTATAATTTTAACTTCAAACGTAGGCTCTGACATCATCTTAGATAATGCTATTAAAGGGATGTTATCCGAAGCTGACCGCGAAAAAACAAAAGAAGAAGTAACGGAGAAGCTGCGTTCATATTTCAAGCCCGAATTTTTAAACAGAATTGATGAAACAGTATTTTTTGAGGCACTTCGCCTTGAAGATTTAAATAAAATTGTTGATATTCAGGTTCAATATTTAAGGAAGCTTTTATCTGAACGAAAGATTGAATTTGAAATAACTGATGATGCCAAAGAAAAGCTGGCTCTTGAAGGATATAATCCGATTTACGGAGCAAGACCATTAAAGAGGGCGATACGCTCACAGGTAGAAAATCCTCTATCTAAAGAGCTTTTGCTCGGACACTTTGGCGATGGCGATAAAATACTTATAGATATTGAAGATGACAAGATAGTATTCAAAAAGAAATAAAATATTTAAAAGGGCTTCTAAAATGCATTAGAAGCCCTTTTAATCTATAACAACAATGCTAAAATCATCAAAACAAATGTACCGAGCTGCATGCCTGTAGCTGCAAATTTTTGGAATTTATTGTTGTCATAATATTTTGCAGTTTTCTTTGCATTTGATGCGGCCTGCAGTCTTTCAATCCTTGAATAATCATCATCAGTTGCAAAATCCCTCTGGAAAATGCGCCTTTCAAGACGATTTAAACGTACGGTCATAGGGTCGTAAGAATAAGTCTGCCCGAAGAGTGAATTTTCAAGCCCTGCAATTTGCAATGAGGCATCAGACCCTCCGTAGCCATAATTATAATCATAATTCTGACGGTTTCTTGCAGAATTTCTATTCTGCGCATCCTGTCTTGCTTTTGCTATAACATCATCTTCTGATGGAAGCGCATTTTCAGAATACCCGCCGTAAGAATAATCTTCAGGAGATGTGCTTCTGAAATATTCTCCCGTTTGATAGCTTGGAAGAGTTGAAGACGGCTTCATCATTGATATTTTAGCCTTAAGAGCATCTGTTCTCTGTGCTAAATCGCCTTTTTTAGCCGAACCGAATGTTTTTTCTTCAAGACGTTCAAGCCTTTTATAGATATTTTCATCCTTGTAATTTTTACCAAAAAGCTGCATTTCAAACATATCTACAACAGGATAGTTCACTCCTTCAGCCTCATCCCTATAAAGCTCTGATATCGGGGCTTTAGCTTCGGCAAGTGTTTCAAGGCCAAGAGTTGAATTTAATTTATCAATTCTTTCTTGAGTATTTAATTTTGAACCGTTATAATTTGAGCCAAAAACTTCATCTTCTAAACGTTTTAATCTATCAGTATCAGATTCTTTTGAATAATCAATCCCGAGAACCGATGTTTCAATTTTTGATATTTGTTCAGCAATAGGCAGATTAGCCTCCGGTGCTGCAAAAACAATTTCCGTACTTAAAAATATAAGTAAAGATAGCGATATTATTAAGTTTTTAAAGTTTATTGCTTTCATAAAAACTATTATAGCAATAAAACTTTTTTAAATTACCGGAATTAAGTATAATTAATTTTATTGCACTTTAGGATTATGAAAACGAAACCGAAAAGCGCATTGTTTTTAATCCGTTAATTTATCAAGGGCGTTATAATACCCTTTTAGGGCCCCTTCTTTTTTATCTTTATTATATTGTTCCAATTGTTCTTTATTCATTTTTGTTGAAGGCATACCGCTTAAAATTCTTGAAATATTATCTGTAATAAGGGTTACACCTGCTGTAATTGCCCCTGCGCCGATTAAGCTGTTTCCGTAAGGTATCTTAAATAAACTGTTCAAGCACATAACAACATTTTGAACGGATGTTCTTATAATTTTATTAATACCCCTCAAGCGGGCATCTTTATTAGCTTTTTCAACATCACCCGTTTGTTTTAAGGTTGAATTGTAATCATCCGTTGTTGCAAAATAAATTGA
>CAQTPN010000023.1 GCA_948888345.1 uncultured bacterium
GCTCTTCCGATCTTTTGCGCGATAGCATGCTCACGTGCCCCGCCTCCAAAAAGCAGAACATTTTTTTTAAAAAGCAAATTTTCAATAATTTCAGGGTAGATTTGATGTTCAGCTCTATGGATTGCAAATTCAAGTTCTTCAAGGGTTTTACCTGCTGTAGGAACTGTTTTTTGGACAATAATCTTTCCTGAATCTACTTTTTTTTCTACAAAATGGATTGTGACTCCGGTTTTTTCAGCACCTGAGCCAAATGCTCGATGGATGGCATTTTTACCTTTATATTCAGGCAAAAGAGAGGGGTGGATATTTATAAATTTATTTTGTTTTCTTCCTAAAAAATCAACAGCGGCACCTAATTTTAGGACTTTTTCGGGTAAAATCCGCATATATCCTGCTAAAACAAATAAATCAAATTCATCTTTGCGCGGTTTCAGGAATTTGTACAAATTGTCAAAGCTTACATAATGATGCGGTATATTAAGCTTTTCGGCTCTTTTAACCACGGGTGCATCTTTTTTATCTGTAATAAGTTCAAAAATAACAGGGTTTTCTTCCTTGTTTAGAGCGGGTTTTAGGTTATGCCCGGCGCAGAAAACCTTTGAATTGAAGTATTTTACTATGGCTTCAAAGTTAGAACCGTTGCCGGAAGCAAATATCAGCACTTTCTTTTGTGCTAACATCCTCTCCGGCAGAGTTTTAGTTTGATTTTTAGCCTCTAAACACAGCTTTTTTGCCATTTTTACTCTTTTCTATTGTGCCAAAAATAAACGGTTCGTGAATTTTGACGATTTTTAATATTTCATCAATGTTTTCTTTGTCGCAAATTATGCAAAAACCTGCGCCCATATTGAAAATTCTGTACATTTCATCTTTTTCTATATATTTTTCCAGTATGTTAAAAATTTCCGGTTTTGGGATAGAATTTTTATCTAAAACCGCACAAAGGCCCTCCGGAATTGCTCTTTCGATATTTGATAAAATGCCTCCGCCTGTGATATTGGCTAAATTTTTTGCAAGCTTTTTATTGCATAGCTCCAAAACTTCATTTACATAAATTTTTGTCGGGACAAGAGTTTTTGTGAATTCGTCATTGGATAAAATTTTATCATTATAAAGTTTTCTAATTATGGAAAAGCCGTTTGAGTGTATGCCGCTTGATTTTAGACCTATTACAATATCATTTTCTTTAACATTTTCGGGTTTTAATAAATTTCGCTCCGGCACAATCCCCACAAGAAAACCCGCCGCATCAAACTGCCCTTCCTTAATAAAATCGCCAAGTTCTGAAGATTCCCCGCCTAAAAGTGTGCAGCCGTGAGCGGTTAAGATTTTATTCAATTCTTCAAGAAAATTTGAAATTAATTCGGGTTCCAGCTTGTTTAACGCCAGATAATCCAGAAAGAATAAGGGTTTTGAGCCTGTGCAGATTATGTCGTTTAAATTCATGGCGGCTAAATCCTGCGCCATGGTTTTAAACATTTTTTTTTCAATTAAGGGGATGATTTTTGTGCCGATGCCGTCGGTTGTGGCTGTAAGGCAATATCCGTCAAGGTTTTGGAGTTTATATATTCCTGCAAAATTGTTGAAATTTTGAGATTTAAATTTTGAAATTAAAAGGTTTGAAAGCAATTTTGAATTTTCCAAATTTACGCCCGAATTTTTATAGGTATAATTTTCCATCCGAAAACCTCTCTTTGCCTCTATTTTAGCATAAATTAAATTTTTTCTGAAATTGCGTTTTGATAAATTTCGTTGAGTTCCTTGAGGCGGATTTTTGCAAAATTAAGGTCTAAAACTCCTGTCGTGTCTGAATTTCCCAGGATTTCAAACGGAGTTTTTGTTTTTCTTAAATATTTTTCAACCTCATCTTTATTTTTGGTTGAAATTAAATACCTGCCTGTAATTTCGCCCAGCAATAATTTTATATCCGGCGGAAAAATTCCCTTGAATCCAAGTTTTTTGCAGGTTTTTACGGAATTAAAAAGTAAAATCAATAATGCGCCCAGCATTCCGCCTTTTGAAACATCGATTGCGCCTGTCAAAAAGTTTTTTTGTTTTAATTTAAAAATTGCTTTTTTTAATTTTTTTTCAAATCGAAAATCAATTGTATCAAG
This sequence comes from uncultured bacterium, assembly GCA_948888345.1. Classification (GTDB taxonomy): domain Bacteria; phylum Cyanobacteriota; class Vampirovibrionia; order Gastranaerophilales; family Gastranaerophilaceae; genus MGBC122484. The sequence goes on from CAQTPN010000023.1 coordinate 2,115, forward strand.
GTTTTCTTCCGTATCATCAAAAAAGATTTTCTGATAAATTGAGCCGCCTGCCGCGGTATCATTTGTAATTTTTTTACCTATCAAAAATACCGTATTATCAGGCTCAATTACACTGTATATCGGGGTTTTGAACTTTAAAAGGCTGAGAGTGCCTATGGTTGGCGCAGGATGAATTTTAATTTTGCTGCCATTTTTATCAATTCCTTCGTTATAAAATGATACATTGCCTGATACGACGGGAATTTTCAGGGTTTTTAGCGCATTTTTCATGCCTTCTGTTGTTTGGGTGAATTGATAGGCTATATCACTGTTTTCAGGGTTTGCAAAGTTCAGGCAGTTGGTAATCCCGAGAGGCTCAAAACCTGATGAAACCGCATTTCTGTAACTTTCAAAAATAAGGTTATATGCGCCAATGTAAGGATTTATGCGGCATTGCTCTTCATTTGAATCCATTGAAAAGCCGATGGTTTTCTTTTCTTCAAAAAGGTATAATGGGGCAACCCCTATAGAGTGCGGATTTTGAAGGGTTCTTACACCTACGGTGCTGTCATATTGAGAAAATATATAGTTTTTACTTGAAAATTCAGGTGCGGCGCAGAATTTGAATATCATACGCTTAATTTCTTCAGGTGTGAAATTTTTGTTAAAATCCTTTGTTATATTTGGTGTACGTGGTTTTGAGGGGTATAAATCGTAATAAGGAGGTTCCGTGAGGGCGTTTATCGGCAGTGAAGCTTCTAATTTTCCGTTATAATAAAGGTTGTAGGTATTTCCTTCTGCTGTTTTCCCTATCACGCTTGCATTCAGCTCATATTTTGCCGCTATTTTCTTAATTTCTTCAACCCCTTTTTTATTTGCTCCAAAAATCATACGCTCCTGCGATTCAGAGAGCATAATTTCATAAGGCTGCATATTTTTTTCACGCAAAGGAACGTTTTCAAGGTAAAGTTCCATTGAAACTCTGCCTTTTGCAGCCATTTCCGAGGTTGAACTTAAAAGGCCTGCAGCACCGAGGTCTTGAGCAGAATTTACATTTTTGGATTTTAAAATTTCAAGGGTTGCTTCAATTGTATTTTTCTTTATATATGGGTCGCCGATTTGTACGGAAAGCCTGTCTTTTGAGTTGTTTTCAAGTTCTTTTGAGGCAAATGCTGCGCCAAAAAGCCCATCGCGGCCTGTTTTTGAGCCGATTAATACAATGTATGAATTTTTCTTAACCTTTGATGTTTTAACTTTGTTTTTATGACAGATGCCTGCTGCCATAACATTTACAAGGGGTGATAAGTTAAAACAGTCATTAAAACCTGTTTCACCGCCTATGTTTGGAACGCCTGTTGAATTTCCGTAGTCTGAAATGCCTTCCGTCACTCTATTTAGGAGATATTGATTTCTCCTTGCCGCTTCTTTTGAACATCTTTCGCCGGGTTCAACGGGACCGAATTTTAAAGAGTTTAAAAGCGCGATAGGTCTTGCATTCATGGCAAGAATATCCCTTAAAATGCCGCCAATTCCTGTTGCTGCACCCTGATACGGTTCAACAGCGGAAGGGTGATTATGGGATTCTGTTTTAAAAAATATTATATGCCGGCCAATCCTTATACCGCCTGAATTTTCAGAGCTAAAACAGGATTTTTTTCTTGGCAGAAGCGATATATATTTTTTTGAATGCTTGTAGCCGCAATGTTCGCTCCACATGGCTGAAAATAGGTATAATTCAAGGGAATTTGGTGCCCTGTTTAATCTTTTTTTAATTTCTGTGTATTCAAATTTGCTAAGGCCTAGATTTTTCAGGAGCATAAGGTTATCTTGTGTCATTTTAAAATCTCTTCTTTTATAAAATCAAATATCTTAATGCCGTCTGTTTGGCCATTCGGGGCGCATTCTTTTAAAACTGCCCGCTCAGGGTGTGGCATAAGACCCATTATTTTATTTTCTCTATCGTAAAGTCCTGCTATATCATTAATTGAGCCATTAGGATTATTTTGATACTTTAAAAAAGCCATATTTTTTTCTTCTATAAATTTTAAAGTGTCAAAATCAGCATAAAAACAGCCTTCTTTGTGGGCAATCGGCAGTGTAATTTTTTCACCGTTAAAGATGAGCGGCTCATCATTACAGATAAATTTTGTACTTTTATTTTCAATTAAAACTCCGGGGAGAAGATTTGCCTCGGTTAAAATTTGAAAACCGTTGCATATCCCAAGCGTGAAGCCTTTTTTGTGCTTAATATAATCTTTAAGCGCAAATACTGATGGTGAAAGCTTTGCAAGGCGGCCTGCCCTGATATAATCCCCGAATGAAAAGCCTCCTGCAAGTACAATTAAATCATATTTATCAAGATTTGTTTCAGTGTGAAAGATGAAATCCGTTTTAAAGCCTGTTTTATCAAGAGCTATTTTTGTATCTTTTTCGCAGTTTGTGCCCAAAAAAACAATGATTCCGGCCTTTAGTTTCATTTTATCTGCGCCTCGTTTTTGGTATCAGTGATTTCAAGCGGCTCAAATTCAAGAATTTTTGATGTTTCAATAATCGGGTTTACAAGTACTTCATCAATAATTTCCTGCAGCTTGCATTTTGCAATTTCTGCGGTTTTTCCGGTGATTTCAAGTTCAAAAATTTTGCCTATACGTACATTTGCATTTTCTTCAAGCGAAATTCTTTTCAGGACGGCACTCACGGCCTCCCCTTTAGAGTCTTTAATTTTATCTTTTAAATTTACGATTACTTTTGCCCTGTATTTCATAAGTTTATTTTATAATGAAAGAAGATTAGTTTAAAGTATTTCAGGGAGATTTTAGTGAAAGAAGTTTTGTATTCAACAAAATTTTTAAATTTAATGGCTTCAAAAAGGGAAGGCAGAGGCGATTGGGTTTACGCGCACAGGCCTAATGCTAAAAATGTAGTTATCATAGCTCCCGTTATTCATAAAAAAGATGGGGATTATACACTTTTTTTAATTACAAAAAGACCTCCCGTAACGGAAGAATACGGCGAAAAATATTGTGTTGAATTTCCTGCAGGACTTGTAGGGGATGAAAACACCGGAGAGACAACGGCAGATGCGCTGAAAAAAGAACTTTTGGAAGAAACGGGATACGAGGCTTCAAAGTTTGAAATCAAGGTAAAAAATCTTATATCCTCAGGAGGCCTTACGAGTGAAAAATCAACTCTTGCGCTTGGATATATTGATGATTTAACAAGAAAAAGAATCCCTGTGGATGATGGGGGTGTAATTATACGCAGGGTGGAAGTTTTGGTTAATGAAGTTTCAAAATTTCTGGATGAAATTCAAGCCAAAGATGAATATTTTATGTGCGCGCAAACTCTTGCCGGGGTATATTATTTGATGAATGCGGGTAAGAAACAGCCTTTTTAAAGGTGACTTGAAATATTTTGTTAAATAATGTAACAAAAACACTTAATTTTTATTTTAAAATAGCAAAAGAAAAATTTTACAGGTTTTTATAGAGTGTAAATAATACACGAAACAAAGCTTAATAAAAATATTATAAATTAAGCATTAACAACACAAAATATCCCCTTTCTTTTTTCTGTAAAATACAGAAAATACAACACGCAAAAATACAAATATTTGACCTAACACAAACACAATTTTAATTAAACACCCTTTAATAAAAAGAGGGTGTTTTTTTATCTGCATATTAAACAATTACAATTTCTGTCTTTGTGTAAACTTTCCATAACAGGAAGCACTTGATAATACAGGTATCCTCCATCTGTTTTGGCATTTACCTGTCTTCTTTCTTTACCTATTACTAACGGATGTATGTCAAAATTACCTGCAAAATCGTATCCATCCCTGCCCAGTCTTTTAACTTCTTTTATGCTGAACCAAACTCTGCTGTTTGGTTTTAATGGTTTATACGGTAGTTTTTCTGCTATAATCGGAATCTCAATTTCAGTTCCTATAATTACTTTATCAATATAATATTTGTAATAAATCAGGCCCGTACCGTTTTGAGATTTTGAATTATGATGGAAAAAGATTAGCCTGTACGGGTTTTCTTTTATTGCTGAATACAGATAATAAGTTTGGCAATTTTGAATTTGTTTGGTTTCGCGTTTCCAAAGACCGTTTTTGCATATAAAATTGCAGGTTTTTATTAATGTTTCAAATCTGTTTCCCCAGGGCAGCCAGTATGGCTTGCCATTTAAACTCTTAATTGTATCATTAATTAATGTTTCATTTTTTGCAGGGTATAAAACTCCTATTATGCCGAGATTAAGCATTTATAAGACCGTTGTTTTTGCAGCGGCCGGTTTTTTGCCTATGCAGTGGTATTCAAAGCCTTTTTGTATAAGTCTTTTTTCATTATATTGATTTCTGCCGTCAAAAATTACATAATGTTTCATCAAAGATTTTATTTTATCAAAATTCGGGCGGCGAAATTCATTCCATTCGGTTAAAAGAAGCATGGCATCTGCGTCTTTCAGGGCTTCATAAGCAGAATTTGAGTATTCAATTCTGTTGTCAAAAATTGTGCGGGCTAAATCAAAGGCTTTAGGGTCATAGGCTTGAATTTTTGCTCCTCTTTTTAAAAGTTCTTCAATTATTGTAATTGAAGGGGCTTCTCTCATGTCGTTTGTTTTCGGTTTAAATGCTAAACCCCATACGGCAAAGGTTTTACCTTCAATATTTCCTTCATATTTTTCTAAGATTTTATTTATAAAAAGCAGCCGTTGTTTTTTATTTGTTTTATCTGCAGCTTCAAGAAGCATTGAAGAACAGTTATTTGATTTTGCAGTGTTAATCATTGCCTTAACATCTTTAGGGAAACAGCTTCCGCCGTATCCAAGCCCCGCAAAGAGAAATTGGGAGCCTATTCTTGAATCGGAACACATTCCGATACGTACCATTTCAGCATCTGCGCCTACTTTTTCGCAGATATTTGCTATTTCATTTGCATAAGAAATTTTCACCGCTAAAAATGAATTTGCTGCGTATTTGGTCATCTCAGCAGATTTAACATCCATAATAATCACAGGGTTTCCGGTACGAAGGAACGGAGAGTATAATTCTTGCATTATTTCTGTTGCCTTTTGAGAGTTTGAACCTATTACTACTCTATCAGGCTTAAGGAAATCATCTACTGCGGCTCCCTGTTTTAAAAATTCAGGATTTGACACAACATCAAAATCAAAATCGGTTTTTGATTTAATGATTTCCGTTACTTTTTCAGCCGTGCCTACAGGAACGGTTGATTTATCAACAATTACTTTATATCCGTTTAGATATTCGCCAATGTTTGATGCTACATCGTAAACATAAGATAAATCAGCAGAGCCGTCCTCGCCCTGCGGAGTGCCTACCGCAATAAAACATACAAGAGATTTTTCAACGGCAGTTTTAAGGTCATTTGTAAAAGTAAGCCTTTCTTCTGCCACATTTGCCGTTATAAGTTCCTCTAAACCTGGCTCATAGATTGGAATAATTCCTTTATAGAGTTGTTCAAGCTTTTTTAAATCTTTATCAACACAGATTACTTCATTACCCATCTCTGCAAGGCAGGTTCCTGCAACAAGGCCTACATATCCTGTTCCTATAACACATATTTTCATTTTATTTAACTCCTGATTTTCTTTTCAAAATAACTGATGGTTTTTAAAAGTCCTTCTTTAATATCAACCTTTGGTTCCCAATTAAGTTTTTCTTTTGCAAGCGAAATATCGGGTCTTCTTCTTGCGGGGTCATCTTTTGGAAGAGGTTTATTTATAATTTTTGAATTTGAATTTGTTAATTTAATAATAAGTTCCGCAAATTCTAAAATAGTTCTTTCTGATGGATTTCCAAGGTTAACGGGGCCTATAAAGCCTTCTTTATTGTTCATCATCCTTACGGCACCTTCAACTAAATCATCTACATAACAGAATGAACGGGTTTGAGAACCATCTCCATATATTGTTATATCCTCATTTTTCAATGCTTGAATTATAAAATTGGACACAACCCTTCCGTCATTAGGGTGCATATTGGGTCCGTAGGTGTTAAATATTCTTATAATTTTTATGTCAACATTATTTTGTCTGTGGTAATCCATCATAAGGGTTTCAGCACAACGTTTTCCTTCATCATAACAGCTTCTGATACCTATAGGGTTTACATTTCCCCAGTATTCTTCTTTTTGCGGATGGCACAGAGGGTCGCCGTATACTTCTGATGTGGAGGCTTGTAAGATTCTTGCCTTGCATCTTTTTGCAAGACCAAGCATATTAATCATCCCGAGAATAGAGGTTTTAATAGTTTTAATTGCGTTATATTGATAATGCGGAGGGCTTGCAGGGCAGGCAAGGTTATAAATTTCATCCACTTCTGCAAAATATTCCTTAGTAATATCGTGGCGGATAAATTCAAAATGGTCATTTTTAATTAATTCTCGAATGTTATCTTTTGAACCTGTAAAAAAATTATCAAGACAGATAACATCATTTCCTTCATCCAGAAGCCTTTTGGATAAATGACTTCCTATAAAACCCGCTCCTCCGGTTATTAAAATCCTCTTCATAAATGCCTCTTAATATAAACATCCGATAAGAATATTTTATCATAAGTGCTGTTAAAAGGCAGGTTTAATTATTTTCTTCAAATTCTCTTAACATTTTTGCATAGGTTTCACCTACGGTTTTTCCCATGTCGGGGCGAACCTCTCTGCATCTTGCAAGATAAGCTTTTCTGTATGCTTCTTCAGCTTCTGTCAGATGAGTTTTTGCTCCCTTGCTTAATATTCTTCCGATATTCGGGAATTCTTTTGCAACTTTTTTCATTGTATCTATTGTATCTTCATTACTGTGCCAGGCCTTTGAAAGAAGGGCTGCTCTTTCAGGGTGTGTTTTGTGAAATTCCAGCTGCTCCTGTCTTTTTTGTTCTCTTACGTCAGGATTTTTATAATATTCCTGCAGTGATTCAGAGCGTTTTTTATTGGCTTCATCGGTATGAGAATTTGCATTTGCCGCCGCTTCCAGCAGTGCCTCTTTTCTTTCCGGGTGTGCAGCAAAAACTTCCTGCATTAGTTTTGATTGTTTTTCTCTTCTTTCAGGGTGTTCTTTATAAAATTTTTTTAACCGCTCTGACTGCGCCATTCTTTTTTCGGGGTTTGCCCAGCATTCATCAAGAGCTGCTTTATGCTTCTTTTTGTTTTCAGGATTTGAAAAGTATTCTTTCATTTTTTCGGAATGCTGTTTTTTGGCTTCAGGGTTATTTGTCTGATATTTTTTTGCAGCCTCGCTCATTGCGGATTTTGCAGCCGGATTTGAACTTTTATAAAGCCTTATATATAAATTATCGGGCTTTTTAATATTTAAAGTGTCTGCTATGTTTAATATTGCATTTCCTGAAAGACCAAACCATTTTGATTTATCTGAAATTCCTGCAATTTCAACATAGAATTTCTTTAAAAATGTTAAAGAAAGATTATCAAGAGTAAGACCTTCAATTTCCCCTGCGGCAATCTTTTTTATTGAACGCATATCGTATGTAATATTTAAATCTTTTGCATCAATTACATCTTTAAATTCAGGAAAAAGCATCTTTGCTTCATCCAGTGTTTTACTCTCTTTAAGGGGAGCGTATGCTTCATTATGAATTTCATAAAGAGTCTTTTTATTTGCAGGGTTTAAAAGAGCTTTATTTGCAAGTTCTATAACCTTTTTTGAAGGAAATTGCCCGGGTAAAAGCCTTGCCATCTGACCTTGAAGGTCAAGTGCTTTCCCTTTGAATGACAGATAATATTCGGGCGGATAGGCAAGATTTCCTGCAATTATGGTTTTTTCAAGTGCGGGAGTAAACTTTTTGTTTGAATTATTTATATTATTTTTATAAAGATTATTGTTAAAATTAATTTTTGGAAATGAAATCTGCATTGTTTTCCTTCTTAAAAAGTAATAGAGACTATGCATAACAGATAAAACATGGGAATAAAACAGTTTGCTGTTTTTTTGTAAATATTTTAATTTTTTTAAAAAAATACTTGAAATGAAAAATTTCTTATGTATAATAAGAAATGTCGAAGCCTTAAAGAGATGGCAGAGATGAAAAATGAATAAGCGGTGCGGGCGTTTAGCTCAGTTGGTAGAGCGCCTCCCTTACAAGGAGGATGTCGG